>JAFGQO010000059.1 GCA_016935615.1 Bacteroidales bacterium | reverse complement strand
ATTATCCGCCTGAACCAGAGTTCAAATGATTTCATCTTATTATATACATTCCCAACTCCGGAAACAGTGTAAGCAAGCAGCCAGGAAATTATTATAACGGGAATTCCAGTCGCAATTGCAAAAACCAGTGGAAGGTAAAGCCCTGAGGTACTGGCAACCGTAAGCGGGACAAGCATGCCGAAATATAGTACGCCGCTATATGGACAAAATGCAAGAGCAAAAAGCAAACCAAGCAGTAATGCGTCAATATAACCCCACTTCTTTTTATCCTGCATCTCTGATGTCAGTCTGTTAAATCCCGGGAATTTTATTTTGATTATATCGAGCATGAATAACCCTATTAAGATCAGCATCGGACCAACTATCTTTTCACCATAGCGCTGAAAGAAGCCGCCAAACTTCAGATGGTCAGCACCAAGGAAGATTATTAATGCGATAGCAGTATATGTGATTGCTCTGCCTATAGTGTAGATCAGGCCATTAATGAATACTCTGTTACGGTTATCTATATCCCTGCTTATAAATCCGATAGCAGTAATGTTTGTGGCGAGTGGACAGGGACTTATTGCAGTCATCAGGCCCAGCAACAATGCCGTTAGCCACGGCATTGTGCTGTTTTCCAGTAAATTTGTTAGAAATTCCATCGAGTTATTGGGCCATGAGACCATCAACTTTCTCGTTGATTATCTCCTTGAATTTTTCAGGTTTGACAACTGCATACATAAATCCTTCGTTGGTGAGATTGATCTTCTTATCACCTTTAACAATAAGAAGGGTCTGCCCTGAAACACCAAGTTTCTCTGCAAGAGGCTTATTGGGCGCTTCCTCAAGGTTGACAGACTGAAATGTAATTAATCCCTGCTTAAACTGGTTCGGATAAAGATTCTCAAGGTTTTCTTTAGCACTGGCTTCAATTGTTTTGCATGTCGTGCAACGTGCGGTGAAGTGAAAATAGTAAGCTTCAATTTTATCGGAGCTATTGTCAGAAGCTTTTGCCTGTTTCTCTGATGGTTGAGCCGTGCATGCAATAACCGGGGCAAACAATAAAATGGCAATAATTAATCTGAAAGTATTCATGGTTTCTGATTTATTGATTTTTAATGAGAATTTCTTTTACCTGATTCACAGTTGGCATCTGCCCGCTAAGTACTACTTTCTCGTTAATTACGAGTACAGGTGTGTGCATTACATGGTATTCCATTATCTTGACGATATCTTCAACTTTTTCGATAGTTGCATCAACTCCTGTTTCATCTACCGCATCACGGGTAACTTTTTCAAGGGTTTTGCATTTTGGACATCCCGGACCTAAGATTTTTATTTCCATTGTTTTATGTATGTTTGCCGTAAATAATTAATGAAGAATTATTTATGAATAAGAGTTTTTGTATTGTCGCAGAAAAAATCCGCTGATTGATTCTTGTTAAGAAAATCATCAAGTAACTTCTTTGCCTTTTCCCAGTTTTTCCTGTTAATACAATATTTTATGTATGGAGGATTGATTTCGCCCTGTATTAATCCGGCGTATTTCAGATCTTTCAGATGCTCGGACAGGGTCGAACGTGCAATTGGAACTTCTTCAACCAAGTCTCCACTGTAACAGCACGAGTTCATTTTTGAGAGTTTCATAAGAATATAAACCCTCACCGGATGACTCAATGCCTTTGAAATTCTGGCAATTTCTTTTACTTCTTCTGTAAATTCTAGTTTAACCGACATAATTATCAGAATTTTTATTTCTATTATTCGCAAATATACGAAATGTTTTTATATTTGTAATAGTATTAGTTTTCTTATGTGTTTTGAATAATATTTAAAAACCATGAAAACATTAATTAATTACGTGGTTCAGGATGCCAAAGAACACAAACATGAATCAGAAATACTCGATATTAGCAGTCCTCCTTACACATTTTCTCCCGAACCTCCTGTTTCTGAAGTAATGAAGTGGGTTGAAATGAAACAGAAGGAACTGCCTGATGGTCAGAATTTGATTATCATGAGCATGTTCAAAATTTAAATTCACATTCAATAAAATTGACTTATACTATTAAAATGAAAATTCTTATACTGTGTACTGGTAACAGTTGCCGTAGCCAGATGGCACACGGATTTCTGCAGAGCTTCGATGATAAAATCACTGTGTGTTCAGCAGGTACGGAACCGGCAAAACAGATAAATCAAAGGGCGGTCATTGTTATGAAGGAAGTTGGTATTGATATCAGTCACAATACTCCTAAGCTTGTTGATCAATACCTGAAAGATGAGTGGGATTATGTCATAACTGTTTGTGATCATGCCAATGAAACCTGCCCTCTGTTTATGGGAAAGGTAAATAACAGACTTCATATCGGTTTCGAAGATCCGTCAAACACCACCGGTTCGGAAGAATTCATATTGAGTGAATTTCGCAGGGTGAGAGATGAAATCAGGGCAGAATTTGAAAAGTTGTATAATACAAATATTAAAAAATAACAATTTGACTATATGAAAGATGCTAAAGAATTAGTGAAAGAGAAATATGGTAAAATAGCCGAACAAAGCAGTTCCGACCAGTCATCATGCTGTAGCTCCTCATGCTGCGGACCACAGATAAATTACACTGTTTTCAGTGAAAATTATGAAACCAAAGATGGCTATAATCCTGATGCTGACCTGAATCTTGGTTGTGGAATTCCAACCGACTATGCTGGGATTATTAAAGGAGACCATGTACTTGATCTTGGAAGCGGAGCAGGGAATGATTGTTTTGTTGCCAGGGCAATAGTAGGAGAGAATGGTAAGGTAACCGGACTCGATATGACAGAACCTATGATCTTGAAAGCTAAAGAAAATTGTTCGAAATTGAACTTTAAGAATGTTGAATTTGTGCTCGGCGATATAGAAGATATGCCATTTGATAATAACCTGTTTGATGTTGTCATTTCAAACTGTGTTTTAAACCTTGTGCCGGATAAGTCAAAAGCATTCAATGAAATTTTCAGAGTTCTCAAAACAGGAGGACATTTTTGTGTTTCAGATGTGGTGGTCAAAGGTGCCCTCTCTGATAAAATGAAAAAGGATGCTGAGATGTACGCAGGATGTGTTTCCGGTGCAAGTGAAGTGAATGAATATCTTAAAATCGTTAAAGATTCAGGTTTTGTGAATATCAAAGTTCACAAACAAAAAGAAATAAATCTTCCGGATTCATTACTCTCAGAATATAATGACGTGGATGAATTAAAGTCATTTCATGCTGGTGAGACAGAAATATTCAGTATAACAGTATCAGCTACAAGGCCTTTTGGATGTAGTTGTGGTGGTGTTTGTTAATTTTAATTATTAGCAAAATGGGTACAACAAAACAACTCTCATTCTTTGACAGGTATCTTACCCTGTGGATTTTCCTTGTGATGTTTGCCGGTGTGATTATTGGCTATTTCTGGCCCGGAATTTCGGATTTCTGGAATTCATTAAGTTCAGGAACTACAAATATCCCGATTGCAATAGGCCTTATCCTGATGATGTACCCGCCACTTGCTAAAGTAAGATATGAAAAACTACCGCTGGTCTTCAGAAATCCAAAACTTTTAGGTTTATCCCTTTCAATGAACTGGATCATAGGTCCCATTGTAATGTTCTTACTGGCGATACTTTTCCTTCATAATCATCCAGGTTTGATGGTAGGGGTTATTCTTGTCGGATTGGCACGTTGTATTGCAATGGTTCTTGTCTGGAATGATCTTGCAAAAGGTGATACGGAACTGGCTGCAGGCCTGGTTGCTTTTAATGCACTGTTCCAGGTGTTCCTTTACTCAGTTTATGCCTATATCTTCATTACAATTCTTCCACCCCTATTTGGATTAAGTGGTTCTGTTGTTGAGGTATCCATCTCTGAAATTGCAGTTACAGTCCTGATCTACCTTGGTATACCTTTCTTTGCAGGATTAATAACCAACACGGTATTAAGAAGAGCCAAAAGTAATGAATGGTATTATGGTAGGTTCATCCCAAAAATATCATGGCTTACTCCAATTGCCTTGCTTTTTACGATTTTTGTAATGTTCTCGCTTAAAGGTGAAAACATTATAAAGTTACCTGTGGATGTCCTCAGGGTTGCTATACCATATACAATTTATTTCGCTGTTATGTTTTTCTCAACATTTTTTATTGCCAAATGGATGGGGCATGGGTATGAAAAAACAACTACGATGGCATTCACGGCAGGGAGCAATGATTTTGAGCTGGCAATTGCTGTGGCGGTAGCTGTATTTGGAATTAATTCGCAGGCGGCGTTTGCAACAGTTATTGGGCCACTGGTTGAAGTACCAGTGCTTATTATGCTTGTTAATGTTGCACTATATTTTAAAAGAAAATCCTTTTCGTTTTGAATTACATCAACAGCATATCATCTGAAGTTTTTCATTTTTATCTAAGTAATTATT
>JAFGQO010000058.1 GCA_016935615.1 Bacteroidales bacterium | reverse complement strand
CTTTAAGTCATACAAAGAAATCAGAGATTGTATAGCTTTAACAGAGTCGATCTCATCATCAATTATGATACCTCGCAACATGCAGGGGGAATAGGTTTAGTTTGTCAGGTAAAACTATGAAAAAATTAGATGCGATCAAAAATGTACAAATGAAATTAAATATAACTTTTTCAGAAAATACATACTTCATGAAAAGAAGAATTTGTTTTACAGATCCGATAAGGGTTTTTCGGGTATTTTTATTTCAGCACCGAAATGAGAACAGCTATTCAATTCCGCCAAAGTGCTTCATAAACTGACGGCGTTCATAAGCTGCAGGGTTAGCAACGGACTCCTGACACAATTTGCCTTGCAGCTGACTGAGGTAATAATAGTTATTATCTTCCATCCAGTTTTCCATATCTTTCAGCAGAGTGGAGAGATAATCAATTCCTTTAAGGTATAGTACCGAAGCGATCTGAACAGCAGTTGCTCCGGCCAGTACTTGCTTGATAATGGTTTCGGCTGAATGAATCCCGGTAGTGGCAACAAGGTCGCAATCGGTTTTTTTCGATAGCAAAGCGATCCATCGTAACACATTCAGGTATTCGTACTCATGGCTGAAATGATCTGCAGGTACTACTTCCATTTTTTCCAGGCTGATATCCGGACTGAAAAACCGATTGAACAACACAATACCCTGAATACCTGTTGAAGAAAGATCGGTGATGACTTTCGCCAGTTTTGTGAAATACGGACTGATTTTAACCGAAACGGGAATGCCGACTTTTTGAACCACTTTGGTACTGATCGTAAGATAGGTTTCTTCAAAATTCTTGTTTGTCTGGTCGGTGGGATTTAAAAACAAATTTAACTCTATGGCATCGGCACCGGCACGTTCGATCTTTTCAGCAAAGTCGATCCATTCATAATCTGTAATGCAATTGATACTGGCAATTACAGGTATAAATGTCTCTTTTTTTGACTGTCTGATCAGGTTAAGATAATCATTCAGGGTGTCTTCTTTTATGTGCAGGTCAATATAATCAAGGGTTTCCGATAATTCGGAATACATCATGCTGTCCTCCTGGGCCTCCCTGATCTTTTTTCTTACCTGATGAAGGATTTCTTCTTCAAATATGGATTTTAAGACCACGGCAGCAATACCGTTTGATTCGAGTTTTTTGATGCTCTTTATGTCGCCGGTTAGTCCGCTGCTTGCTGCAATCACCGGATTTTTTAATGTCAATCCTAAATATTTGGCAGATAGATCGGTCATAATATCTGAGTTTATAACAAATTTAGCCTTGTTAATTGTTTTTATAGGGGCCAGAACCATTCATAAGTTTCATTTTTTCACTTTTTCCTGAATATACTTGTGGATTCCTGCAGCGGCTTTCCTTCCGTCACCCATGGCAAGGATCACGGTGGCTCCGCCGCGAACTATGTCACCTCCGGCAAAGAGCCCGGGAATGTTCGATTGCATGGTTTCCGGATCTACCTTTATTGTTCCCCAGTCAGTAACATTCAGTTCCTTCACAGCATGTGGTATCAGGGGATTAGGAGATACACCTATGCTGACAACAACCAGGTCGACATCAATAGCATACTCTGACCCTTCGATTGGCAAAGGGCGGCGGCGACCGGACGAATCGGGTTCACCAAGTTCCATTTTCTGCAAGCGCATCCGGTTTACCCGTCCCTGCTTATCGGCAAAATATTCCAGCGGGCTATTCAGGTTTAAAAATTCGATACCTTCTTCTTTGGCATGTCCGATTTCTTCAATACGCGCCGGCATTTCATGCAGCGATCTTCTGTATATGATCATGGCCCTTTTTGCTCCCAGCCTTTTAGCAGTGCGCACCGAGTCCATGGCGGTATTTCCCCCACCGATCACGGCTACATTTTTTCCTTTCAGTACAGGGGTATCATATCCTTCTTTTGAAGCTCCCATCAGGTTTACGCGTGTAAGGTATTCATTCGATGAAAAAATACCGACATAGTTTTCGCCTGGAATATTCATGAACCTTGGAAGGCCTGCGCCACTTGCCACGAAAAAAGCTTTGTAGCCTTCCTTTTTAAGATCTTCGATCGAGGCTGTCTTCCCGACTACAAAATTGATAATGAACTGCACACCCATTTTTTTCAGAATGTTGATTTCTGCATCAACAATTTCGTTGGGCAGACGGAATTCAGGGATACCATATTTTAAAACACCACCAATTTCATGCAAGGCTTCAAATACGGTTACCGCATAACCGAATCTGGCCAGGTCGCCTGCTGCAGCTAATCCACCAGGACCCGAACCGATAACAGCTACCTTAATTCCTTTGGACTTTTCGGTATCAGGTACCGATATGCTGCCACTTTTTCTTTCATAATCAGCGGCAAAACGTTCGAGGTGTCCGATAGCAACAGCAGGTTTTTTTAGTTTTTGGGAATAGAAACAATTCAATTCGCATTGAACCTCCTGCGGACAGACACGTCCGCAAACAGCCGGTAGTGCGTTGGTTTCTTTTAAAACATGCGCCGCACCCAGAAAATCCTTTTCTTCAATTTTTTTTATGAATTTTGGGATGTTAATGTTTACCGGGCAACCGGTGATGCAAGTTGGATTGGGGCAATCAATACAACGTTGTGCTTCGCTGATAGCCTGTTCATCTGTTAATCCCAGGTTCACCTCCAGACTGTTTCGATTTCTTATCTCAGGTTTCTGTTCCGGCATTTGTACGCGCGTTTTGGATGTACGTTCCTTGTTGCTTATCTGTTTTCTCAGATTAACACGCCATTCCTGTTCGCGTTCGTTTTTCAGATAGGTTGCAAAGTCATTCATATCAGGATCAGAATATTGGGATAAACTTATTGTTTTAAAGATTTTAAGTACAGCTCATAATTTACTTTTTCGTATTCACTGTAAGCACCCAGGCGCATCAGCAATTCATCAAAATCCACTTCGTGGGCGTTGAATTCGGGTCCGTCGACACATACGAATTTTGTTTTGCCATCCACAGATACCCTGCATGCTCCACACATGCCTGTACCATCGACCATAATGGTATTCAGGCTGGCTACAGTAGGGATATTGTATTTTTTGGTCAGCAGCGAAGCATATTTCATCATAATTGCCGGTCCGATCACAATTGCCTGATGTACTTTTTCGCGGGTAATGATCTCCTCCATTCCTTCAGTTACCAATCCTTTTTTACCATATGATCCGTCGTCGGTAGTGATCAATACTAAATCCGAAAATTTGCGCATTTGTTCTTCCAGTATTATGAGTTCCTTGTTCCGCGCTGCAAGTGCAGTGATTACCTTATTCCCGGCTTTTTTCATGGCTTCAGCTATGGGAAGCAGGGGGGCGATACCTACACCACCTCCGGCACACAAAACCGTACCAACATTCTCAATATGTGTAGCATGTCCCAAAGGGCCAACCACGTCGGTCAGTTCATCACCCGGTTCAAGCGTAGCCACTTTGTGTGAGGTTACACCAACGATTTGAATGACAATTGATATGGTCCCCTTTTCCGGATTGGCTGTTGAAATGGTTAATGGAATACGTTCACCTTCTTTTCCAATCTTAACAATCACAAAGTGACCTGCTTGTCGCTTTTTTGCTATCCGGGGTGCATCAATTTCCAGCATCACAACATGCTCTGAGAAATGTTCTTTTCCAACAATTTTATTCATCTGCTCGTGCTATTTGTTCTTTAGAAAAATTTCGGAGGCATAAAAATATAAGTTTTCATGAGAAAATGTGTCTTTTTTACCAAATAACTATACTATGGAATCGGAGACTGACTCCTTTCCCTTTTTAATGAATCAGGGAATACAAAACACTCTGTTGGAATGGGGTTTTAATATACTACATGATATAAACTCAGGCTTAAAACAACTTGTTTTGTTGATAAAAAATTATTTTCCACTACAATTTGTTTTATTTTATCGGATACTTTTAATAGACCATATGGTTAATTTTTTAGAATAGAAATAGATTCTATTGATCAAAATATGGGATTGATTTATGTAATTAAAGGAATTCTCCGTAACTTATAGTATAAAATGAACGTTAAACTGCATGCTGAGCAGGATATTTATGTGGTCTAAAAATAAAATACTCTGATTTTACTATTCTTATTATACATGGTTCTACTTACCAGCGTAAGTTCTTTAGCTTCAATTAATGCATTATGCATTATCAATAGCCCGATGATAAGAAATACTAATGGACAATACGTATTATGAGAAGAAACTGGAAAATAGCATATCGCATAGTAATTGGTTTAATGTTTATAATAAATCATTACTATGCCAGTTCACAAACAACTATCTGGGCAGAGGATTTTTCTACATACGCCGATGGCACAACAACCGGTACCGGGGATCCGGCAATTGCTTCCTGGACAGCTGATGGCACTGCCGGTGGCAGAGGAACAGACGTTAGAACAAATCAATTGAGAGGTCGAAATACAAGGAACCCGAATCCCGACAGGACTACATGGGCTATTGATGCAGGTGATCCGATAGAGATAACTGCATATACCGATGTTGCCATATCTGTTAATTTATCAGAGGTAGGAGGAATGGATGGTACAGATTATATACAGGTGCAATATAGTATCGATGGCGGAGCGTGGACAAATTTTACAAACAACGGATTAATTTATAATGATTTTACAAGCGCTGTTGCCTCAGAGTCGGGACTTTCCGGTAGTTCTCTGAGGTTGCAGATAATCATGTATAACAATGCGGACAATGAATACTATTATGCTGATGATATACTTGTAACCGGTACTCCTACCGCCACAGGTACCGGCGATGATTATTATTCCTACCAGACAGGAAACTGGAGCGATGTCAGCACATGGACACACGATCCGGGAGGAACAACACAAACGGCTACGGATATTCCGAATTCAGGAGATAATGTATTCATTCTGAATAACCGTACGGTAACACTCACTTCCGACGTTGATACCACAAACCTGGATGTTACCATACGGGAGGGCGGTATTATTGACCAGGACACCTACCAGTTTACAGGAGGATTGGCTGCATTAAGAGGTTCCGGTACATTGAAACTGGCATCGGTAAATTTTCCCTCGGCAACGGTCAATAATTTTGTAAATGCGGGAGGTGGTACTACTGAATATAATAATGCTGCGGATTTCACTTTACTTGTTACACAGGGGACCTATAATAACCTGAGGATCAATGCACCCGGAGTTATAGCAACGCAGCTCAGCAACATTACACTCAATGGCGATCTGCATGTTCAGCAGGGAACTTACCGGATAAACGACAATACAACCAGTGCCAGGTGGCAGTTAACTATTAACGGTGATGTCACTGTTGAAAGCGGTGCTTCATTCACGGTGGGCACGGGAGTTACAAACTCAACGACCAATCCGCTGAATATTACCGGTGGTACGGCTCCTTTTATCAATTATTATGATAATCACTCACACAGGGTGGTTATGTACGGTGATTTTACGAATGAAGGTACTGTCAGGTTTACAAATCTGACTTACCCGGTATTCGATGCATTTCCTCCCACAGTAACAGGCGCTACTTCAGGTTTTGCAACGGTATATTTTATGGGTGCCACGGATAATACGTTGACCTGTAACAATACAACCGATTTTTACAACCTGGTACTGGACAAAGGCATCGATCAGACCTATCAGTTAACTGTATATTCTACCGCTTATCCATATTTCAGATTATTTGGGGCCAACATTGCAGGAGGTGAAGGCGGGGGAAGTGATCCGGGACTTAAAAAAGCACTCTGGATACGTACGGGATCATTAGTGTTGGATGGAATGACAATTATTCCCTCCCTTTCAGAGGGAACCTGTGCAGAAGCTGCTGCCGATCCCAATTCTGATTTTTATGTTCCGGCAAACGGAGCCTTGATTATAGAAGGTTCCGAAGTAGTAGTTTTAACGACTGCCGATGATTATCAGGAAGTAAATGTAGCCTATGGTGTATCGGGAGGATCGGGTTTGGTAAACGGTGTTGGTGTAGGCGGGTGCAGTTCATTCTCCGTTTTGGGTAAATTGCAGGTGAATGACGGGTATTTTTCTACACGGGAGTCCGGTGGATTGATTACCTGGGATGATGCTTCGGGTCAAATTGAAATTACGGGAGGTACTATTGATGCCAAACAATTTCGTTCGGCTGGTGGCGGTGGTGGTCTGGCTTCATTTGATCAGTCTGGTGGTACATTTCTTCTTCGGGGACGTTTTCAGCGAACACCAGGTGCATATGCAGGCGTCAGCGATCTGGTAAATGCTCCTTTAAATACAGTCAGAGCCAATGATGTTTGTTTGGGAGCCGGTCTGGGTACATTCAACCTGAATGAAACAGCCAATGTGTTTAGCATGTCCGGGGGTACGATCCGGATATACGATGCCTGCAGTGTGGGAGGCAGGGTATTTGATGTGTTGTCTTCTTCGGGGAACATCAATGTCACCGGCGGCACGGTAGAATTTATTCCTACTGCGGGAACAGGTGGAACAGCGGATGCAGCTATTCATTACATCAGGTCAAATGCATCACTGGGAAATGTAACAATTAACAGGGCAAGCAGTACAACAACCGTTCAACTGGATGTTTATCCTTTGACTGTCCTTAACAATCTGACTTTAACTTCCGGGGTACTTACAGCGAACAATCTGGATGTTACCGTTGGAGGCGATTTTTATATTGAGAACGGAACAACCTATACTCCGGGAACAAACTGGACCATTTTTAATGGTTCCGGTGATCAGGATTTCACTGTGAACCTGGCAGCTGCATTGGCATTGAAGAAGTTGAAAATAGATAAGCCTGCAGGAAGCACATTAACTCTTGCCGGTTCACAATCTACTATTTCGGTTGAAGATTCCCTGACAATCATTAGCGCCACCCTTGATGATGGCGGCAAAACAATAGATTTTACCACATCGGTCACAACTACTACTTCATACCTGTATAATTCAGGTATACATACCGGTACGGGCACGATAACTTTATCCGATAACGATCCCCAGGTGATCAGCGGAGACGGGAATGGTGTTTTCGAAAACCTGGAACTGAATAATACAGATGCACTGGCTGCCCCGGTTTCTCTTGGTGCAAATACAACGATAAACGGAACGCTTACTTTCTCACAGGACAAATTATTCGATATTGGTACGTATAATCTCACGTTGGGAGCATCAGCCACAATATCCAATGCCGGAGCCAACCGGTTTATTCAGTCTTCGGGAAATGCAGGTGACGGAGGGTTGACCAAGGAGTACTCGGCTTCAGCCAGTAGCTTTATTTTTCCTGTTGGCGCACCATCTACGGGTCATGCTGCCGCAGAGTATACCCCTGCAACCCTCTCATTTGAAACGGCACCAACAACATACGGTACCATAACGGTTGTTCCTGTGGGCTACGAACATCCGAATACAACGACTAAAGGCAGGAGCCTGACCTATTTCTGGAGAGTTAAATCGGAGGATTTCACCTTAGGATCTGCCGTAATTAATCATGCTTATACTTATTCTCAAAATGATGTAGTCACAGGAGGAGACATTACTGAAGCCGGTTATGTGGCTGCAATGTATGATAATTCAACATATACATGGACAAAAGAAACATCTGCTGATGTCGATGAAGGGAACAATATTATTGGAGGTACCGGTACGGCCTACCAGATCTTAACTCTGATCGACGGAGAATTTACAGCCGGTGACGATGATGCTACGGATCCTTTTGGCACACCGACAATTTATTACAGTCGCCAGACCGGTTTATGGAGCAATACCGCGACCTGGTCGCTGACTGATCATACTACCGATGATCCTCCGGCAGTTGTCCCGGGAGTAAATGATATCGTTATTATCGGCGGACAGGATTCCGTGTATCTTGACAGGGACAGAACAAATCCATGGACAACCGATAATGTTGATCCCAGGAGTTGTGCCAGTTTAAAAATTGAAGCCGGATCTGCGCTTGATATTGGATACAATACCAACAGTTCTTTTGGTATTGTTCTAAGTCATGACAATGGAAACGGGAATTTCAGGTTAACTACTTCATCAGCCAATGGCAGTACGTATGTTTTTCCCGCAGGGGATTTTTCCGACTACAACGTAAATCTGGGCACAACGGAGCTTTATTCGACCAATCCCACTGCAGGGACGACCTATTGGTTGCCAAACGGAATTATTTCATACGGTAATCTGATTATTTCTCCATTGGACGGATCAAATATTATTTTCCCGAATAATGATGTACTTATTTATGGGAATTTGATCACAAGAGGGACAAGTTCCAGGTCATGGTTCTGCCCAAACTGGAGAGAATCAGATTACCCAACAACACCAACAACTCCTGTGTCTAAAACAATAACTGTAAATGGAAACTTTGACATTCAGAGCGGGGCATTAGTCTGGTATAACAGAAATGGCACCGGTGCACAAGACTTTGTAATTGATGGTGATTTAATTATTGCAACTAATGCGGGTATACAGGTTTACACGAATGGGACAGGGAATACTCAGTCAATAAGTATGGGTGGTAATCTGATTAATAACTCCCTGGCACCAGGCGCAAATCCAAACGGATACCGCGGATGTGATTTTACCGATATTCCTCTGATTTTTTTTGGTGCCGGTGTTGATTCAATTACCAATGATGATCCTGTTGCCAATACATATACTGTTATAGAATCCATTACTGTTAACAAGGGTTCTTCCCAGTCAGACTCACTTATCGTGAATATTACAGGTACCTTTAATACACCCAATGATGGCTGGCTGACTCTGCAGAACGGTACGTTTAAATATGAGCGGGATGCAAATTTACGTATTACCGAAGGAAGTCAGTTTGTCATTCCGTCTACCGCAGGACTCTATATTGATGCGCCCGGAAGAACAATATATCTAGCCAACGATAACGTAAACAATAATGATATTTATCTGAACGGGAAACTTACCATAATTGATGGTAACGTCTATATAGGTGAAACGGGCGCTCCGAATAATAATAACGATATCGAATATTCGGGAGGCGGGTATTCTGAGATTGAAATTGTTAGTGGTTCTTTAACGGTAAATGGTCAAATCCGAAGGAATCCTTCAACCACAGCCGGTGTTTTGAAATATACGCAGTCAGGAGGTAACGTTACCATCAACGGACGATCAGCTATTGCAAGCAATGCAAAGCTGGAAATCCTTAATTCGGGAAGCGAATTCAATATGTCGGGAGGTACGGTTACGATTGTTCGTGGCAGTGGTGGAGGCACGTATGGTGATCTGTACCTGCGACCTGAGAGTTCTTCCGTTACCGGAGGAGAGATCATATTTTCTCCGGGAACAGCCGGGGATCAGGATTATATTTTCGATGCAAATATTCCTGTACATGATCTTACAATTAACGGAAACGGAGGACAGGATGCAAATGTGACCTTACTGGTGAGCCCCCTGGTGGTGAATGGAGACCTGACCCTTGTAACAGCAACCAGCATATTGGATGCAAACATTACTTTCGATATTGATGTAACCATCAATGGCGATTTTGATAATTCAGGTGTTTATGAACATCGCAATAACCTTACTACATTTGACGGAGGGACACAATCTATCCTAGGTTCTTCCAATATAGAATTTTATGATTTGGATGTGAATTCCATAACAAGTCTGACATTAAACAGAGATGCTACTGTTGAAAATGATCTAACATTAACGAGCGGAACCCTTATCTGTGGAGATTACTATGTTTATGTACAAGGTGATGTTACAAACAATGCTACCTATACGGATAACAATACCGGACTGGTGTTAAATGGTACCGTCATGCAATACGTTGGCGGCACAGGAACATGGGGACAACTGGAGTTAAATAATTCAGCCGGCGCAAGACTGGAAAATGCGATTTCATTGCAGGCTGATTTCCTATTGACCAATGGAATATTCGATATCAACAAGTACTTATTGACATTGGGAGTAAACAGTGATATCGTGGGGAGCGGTTACAGTGATACAAAAATGATAACATCCGACGGTGTATTCAGTGATGTAGGTATCAGGAAATATTATAGCATATATAGCGGTGCTATGCAAACCGATACCATTCCTCTTGGAACATCAGGCAAGTATACACCGGCATTCATTTCTTATACAGACAACACAAATGTAGGGTATATTCGTGTGAATAATATCAATGATAATCACCCTGGAGTTCTTGATCCTGATAATGTTCTGGATTATTTCTGGGAGGTTGAAAGCAATGGTATTGCCGGATTTAATGGTTCCATAGTTTTTAATTATAACGATGGGGATGTACAGGTTACCGGAGCAAATACTGAAGCCGATTACATCGCTGCAGCATTGCTCTCACCAACCACAAGCTGGACCAAAGCAGCTCCCGGTCCGGGAACAGATAATGTTGACGAAACGAACAATACAATTACTTTTGACTATTCGGGATCAAATTCGTTGAGCGGGGAATATACTGCAGGTATTGACACCGCATTGCCTGATGCAGTTCCGGAATATACAAGCATTAATGACGGAGACTGGTCGGATAACACAAACTGGCAGCAAACAGGAGGTGATCCATATACTCTAACCGGTTCACCAAATGGATTTATCATAATTGTTGATTCGGATGATGAAGTTACGATAGATATAAATCATGCCTCTGCATACAGAATTGCCATTAACGGAACATTACGGGTTGTATTGCCAACTTACGGGCACAATCTGGGTACTGTAACCGGTAGCGGGACCTTATACCTGGAAAGCGGGACATTTCCTGCGGGAAGATATAGCGATTTTCTGGATTGTTCTAATGATGCAACACTTGAATATGGAGGAACAACAAATTATACAATAATCGCTGATCTGTACTCCAGCATTCCTAATTTACACTTTACGGGTACCGGAACAAGAACCCTGCCGAGCAAAGATCTTGCTATTTGTACACAACTGTTAATAGACGGTCCTACTTTAAATAATAGTGTAAATAATCGAAAACTTACCATACAGGGTACAATGGAACGTTACGGTACGGGTGCATTTTCAAGCGGAAGCGGAAGCGGGGCTACGGTCACTTTTGCCGGAACAGCTGCTCAGACCGTGGCAGGTGCACTTGGTGATTTCAGTGGGACAAACGCATTGAATAATCTGGAAATAGATAATAGTTCGGGCCTTACGGTAAATAGCGGCGGTGCAATGGAGATCAAAAGGAATTTATTGCTTACTGACGGAGTTATTACCACTTCTGCTGCCAATGCGCTTACTATAACGAATACAGCGATAAATTGTGTTACACCGTCAGGAGGGAGTTCTTCTTCATTTGTTGACGGACCCCTGACCAAAAGAATTAACCAGGGTGACAATTTTTCATTCCCTGTCGGTAAAGGAAGTATTGTAGGTAATAAGATCAATCTTTCAGCAACCCTTACGGGAACACAGCTATGGACAGTTGAATATTTTACTCCAAACAGTACATCAGGGAGTATGACGTCTCCTTTAACGTATGTGAATAATGATGATTACTGGACAGTTTCTTCCTCTTCAGGTAACCAGGCAATCATTAACCTGGATTGGGATCCTTCAAGCGATTTAACTCCGTTGATGACTCAAAATGGTCTGTCTGATATGCGCGTAGCGAGATACAATACAGGAAGTACAAGCTGGGAAGAATTAGCATCTGCGGCCACCGGTGATAATAATAACGGTACGGTATCCACAACGAGCAGGATCACAATCCCGGTCGCCGGATCATCGGATTTTACTACCGCATGTATTAATGTAGTGAAACCCAGGGCACAATTTTCTCCGACAGGACCTGTATGTGGTTCGGACGGAATTCCTGTCACTTTTACTTATTCAGGATCCATCCCGTTTGATTATACACTGGACTATACTATTGACGGAGTTCCCCAGACACAGATCAATATTACTTCGGGAGATGTTCCCTATACATTGCCAACCACAACAAACGGAACGTACCAGTTAACTGGTTTCACATACGACAACGGAAATGAAAATGGTGTTGTTGACCCGACGGAAGTTGAAGTGTATGATGATCCGACAACGGCTGATGCCGGGCTGGATCAGTCATTATGCGGGGCAACCAGCACCACACTTGATGGAAATACCCCAGTAACAGGTACGGGATTGTGGACGATTATCAGCGGAACAGGGGGAACAGTGGTTACACCAACATCTCCTACCAGCACTTTTAACGGTACCAACGGAACAACTTATACGTTACGCTGGACAATTACCAACGGAGGTTGCGTATCTTCGGATGATGTAATTATTGATTTTCCATTGCTGCCTGTTCAACCGGGAGCTTTTACAACCAGTTCATCTCAGGTATGCCAGGGACAAACAGGCGTAGTATATACGGTTCCGAATGATCCTACCGTAACGTATACATGGAGTTATACAGGAACAGGGGCTACCATCAATGGTACGGGCAATTCTGTTACCGTAGATTTTGATGCTTCAGCTACAAGCGGAACTTTAAGCGTTTATGCAACCAATGGTTGCGGAGACAGTGCTCCGCGTGAAATTGATATTACTGTGAATCCTGTTCCGACCATAACCATTGATCCTGATGTTCAGGTTTGCCAGGGTATAACCAGTGCAGATTTGAACTATACTGCTATCACAGGAAGCCCGGACCAGTATTCATTAGACTATGATGCAACCGCAGAAGCTGAAGGATTTGTGGATTCAGTGAATGCCACATTAACAGCAAGTCCGATAATCATTTCAGTGCCTGTTGCTGTATCTGTCGGAGTATACGATGCCATACTGACAGTCAGGAACAGTACTTCCGGGTGTGAAAGTGCAGGTTATGCCGTGACTGTAACTGTGATTTTACCGGCAACTCCGGCTTTAACAGGTAATGATACGGTTTGTGTGGGATCTGCCGGAAATACCTATACAACGGATATCGGAATGTCAGATTATATATGGGTTGTCTCGGCAGAGGGTTTGGTAACATCGGGAGGAGGAACAGGAGATGATTCCGTAACAATAACATGGAATACTGCAGGTACTGGGAATGTATCCGTTAATTATACGGATACAAACAATTGTACTTCTGCAACCAGCGATATGGACGTGGAAATTATGCCTGTGCCGGCAACCGGACCTTCATATCATATAAACGATTCGCACTATCAATGATAAATATCAGATTAATAAGGAATTGAATGGTTCAATACATGATTATTTACCGGAACAGAAATAACATTGATCATTAAAAATACAACTTACATGTAATAAAAAATAATTAACTTAAAATAACGTAACAAAAAGCCCTGCTTTTACGGTATAAGCAGATATACATTGAAGATAACTGACAAAGAACAATAAAAAATAACAAAGAACATGTTTAATTTACTAAAACAGGGAATTATGAAGAGAGTATTTAATTTTAAAACAATGTTGGCAATTGCAGTTTCTGTAATGCTGACTAACGGACTTATTGCACAGACACATCCGGGTACAACAATACCCGGAACACCGGCAAATTTAGCTACGGAATATGCCGCTTCTACTGTGCAGGGAACTACTTACATGGTGGAAGGAGCATCCGTTCCATTATTTGCAATGCCTGATGGATACTATCATCCAAACTATGATGCGGCAGCAGGAGTATACACTTTGACTGACGGTTTTACATGGGATTGGGAAGAAGCTACATTAAACATTACATTTTCCAATGATGGTGTTGACGATAACTATACTGTTGCCACAGCAGGAGCAGGTACTGCAGGTTCTTACACCGTACATGTTGAAGAGGTGGCACCGCCTGCTTGGGGTGGTTGCAGTGATGCAGGTCAGGATCTGGCAGTTGTTGTTGTTGTAACTCCTGCGTCTACCTTAGGTGGCAATGCTGCACTTGAGTATTGTGATGGCGATGCCGGAATACCAATTGTTATGAATCAGACGATCTCTGATGGTTGGCAGGAATATGACGTAGTGTGGAGATTGCAGATCCATACACTGGACAATGTGGGAGCAATCGATTTCTATTATGATGATGAAACAGGAGCAAATCCGCAGGCTGCTCAGTATTATGCTGAAGATTATCCGACTACTGCTCCGAATCGTTTTGCTGCTTCCGGTGTTCACGACATAATGACTGTGGGTAGTTTTGAAGTAATTAATTCACAATCAACAGTGTATACTTATGAATTGATAAGTATTAACGACCAGGCTTTGAGATTTGGTGATTTTATCGCTCTTGGCGGTGATGATACCGATCCCAGTGCATTTACTTACAATGCAATTGGTGAAGCCGTATCGGTTACAATTCATCCTTCACCGACAACAGGGCCTATTTATCATATAAATTCAGGTTGGGCTAACTAATAATACCAATCTATTCGTGTAGAAGAAGTTGGAACTTAACAGCAATTCCATTGGTTGGAAGAAACCATATAATAATAACACTGTTACTGTTTAACGTCACTTTCGGATACGGGCAGGTTCAATTAGAACCTGCCTGTGCTGAAAGTACTGAGTTGTATGGTGTTACCGGATATTCCGATTCGGAATTTATATGGTCTTTCGATCCGTCATACGGAACTGTTCTTGAAGGCAATGGCACCGATACCATCACCATAAGATGGGGCTATGGTACGGGAATTGTTCAACTGGAAGTTCTTGAAATTACTTCACAGAATTGCAGCAATGTTCCTTCCCGGGCCTGGATAGAAATCATGGCTCCGGATGTGGATCTGGGGGATGACTTTCCTGAAATCTGCGATTATGATTCATTGGTACTGGATGTTGGAGATCACTACGAACCGGAATTTACTATTCTGTGGCACAACGGAAGTACTGACCAGCAATATATCGCAAGAAATACAGAACAAATATGGGTGCGTATAACCGATGGTTATGGATGTACAAGGTATGATACAGTTTCTTTGCTTGTTAATCCTTCACCTGATGTTGATCTTGGAGATGATATACGAGTATGTGCACCAAATTCACAGGCACTTCGTCCGGGAGATTACTCCTATTACAGATGGAGTATCTCAAGTACCGGCGAAGTAATTGAAAACGAGTGGGAATATATTGTGTACCCTGTTGAACGGGATATACCTGATACGATTTTACTGGAAGTTCAAGACTATAATTTATGCTGGGCAAGCGACACAGTAGTTGTTTATCCTTGTAATTATGAAACACTTTTTAAAGATATGCCCAATGCAATTACACCTGATGGAGATGGGGTAAATGATGTCTGGAATATTCCATATATGCAGTTTTTCGAGAATGCCGTATTGGAAATATTTGATCGTTGGGGGCGACTGGTTTACAGAACTACAAGCGTTGGTGAAGAACCCTGGGATGGAAAATCAAAGGGCAGAGATCTACCGATGGATTCTTATTATTTTGTTCTTGACCTGAATGAAGCAGGTGCCGAACCAATAGTCGGAACTGTTAATTTAATCCGGTAATCTCATTAAAGGGAAAAGATATATTGGGATATATTTGTTCTCGGGAATATTAACTTGAAAAAAAATCAGGAAAGAAAGGAGACAATTATTAAAGGAATGAAATTATTCCGTGTTAAATATATCATCTTTAGCTGTTTTTTATTTTCAGCACTTTCTCAGGCACAGCAATTTCCCATATACAGCCAGTATATGATGAATGCGTTTTTGCTCAATCCTGCTGTAGCAGGTCATGAAGGATATACTGCTGTAAATTTCACCGTGAGAGAGCAGTGGGCAGGTCTTAAAGATGCACCCACTACATTTGCACTTACAGGACAGACAAGGTTATTGAAAAACAGTTTTATTTCACGTACAAAATCAATCAGGCGAAGAAGACGTGTGATGTCACGTAGCGGTAGGGTTGGTCTTGGGGTATACTTTTTTCATGATCAGAATGGAGCCTTTAGCAGAACCGGAATGCAGGGAACATATTCATATCATTTGACATTACGACGTTCCCAATTGTCTTTTGGTGCGTCCTTAAGTACTTTTCAGTATAAGCTTGATAAGGATAAACTGAACCTTGAGAATCCTGATGACCAGTTGTACCTGAATACTGCAAGTCAGGCCTTTATTTCAGATGCAAATGCAGGGGTTTATTATTCTGATAAGAATATATATGCCGGATTCTCCGTGCAAAACCTTTTTGAGAGTTTTTTACGGTTCAACAACAGGGAAGGGGCCGGATTTAAACTTGAACGACAATACCTTACTATGGGCGGGTATCGGTTCGACCTGATCGATTTTTTGTTTATTGAGCCATCTTTTCTTTTTAAATTGAGTGAGAACGTGGTTTCTCAATTGGATCTGAATTTGAAATTCTACTTTAAAGAGGATTATTGGGCAGGATTATCCTACAGGACAGGAAGCGGATCAAGAGTGGCACAGGAATCCATTGGAGGACGAGGTTCTTCGCTGATTGTCATGGGGGGTGCACGTGTGGATAAGTTTTATTTTGGCTACGCATTTGACTACACCTTTAGTAGCATTAGTGCAAGGACATATGGCTCGCATGAGCTGATGATCGCAGTGAAATTCGGCGATAGCGCAAGAAGATACCGCTGGTTAAATCGTTATTAACACCGAACACTGATACTGCCCACATTCTCACTTTCCCGTCTTCCCATGCTCTCCCAAATCATACATCTTCACTTCTTTTCTGATAACATCATGCTTTTTTCTTTCAAATCCTGTAAATTCCAGGTAATTGCGATCTTCATCAACAAGGCATTCCCCTGTTTTTATTCCTTCCGGGGTATAACGATATTCTACAAGTTTTGGAATCGTATCGTTACTAAACATCCAAATTTCTTTAATAACCTTATTAATACGCTGATCGTATTCATATTCAATACTGATTTCTTCAGTTTCACCAGTATAATATAACTTATTGGTGAGTGCTCTGATCATAGTATGATTTTCGAAATAAGATATTGTTTCGGTTTGTTTTAATTTGTCTTTCCTATATCCTTTTTTATACAATATGCTTTCGGTATGCTCATTTTCTGAATATGCATAATTGGCCTTTATCAGCCACTTGTTTTTTCTGTTGAGAACTTCTCTGTGAATCAGTAGGGTGTCATCGTATTCATATTGTATTTTTTCGGTTAAAGCAATGCTGTTGTTTTCTTTTCCGTAAACATCGACATTCGATACAAGATGATTTTGTCCATACCTGTATCTTCTGATTTCCATTATAGAATTTGTACCATCAAAAGTCTCTTCTGAAACTAATTTGTCGCTATCATAGATGAAAGCAGTATACTGTTCAATATTCATAAGTGAATCCCCGAATACGATTTGTCTGATTAGTTTTCCCTGAAGATCATATGTATTTTGCTTTGTTATTTGTTTTTTCGGTGTTCTTTTCCCATCCAGAACTTCATATTTGTATATGTTTTCTGCAACAATAGTATCAGGCTGCGACCATATGTTGCATTCAATACAAAATATGGTAAGAATAAAGCAGGTATGTATTTTCATATCCATAGACAGAATTTAATTTTTATCGGTTGAAACAGACTTAAATACAGACTAATAATTTTTACAGTATTGCACTCTCATCTGGGCGGCACGCTGATTCCCCATTTCAGCAGAAGTTTTCAGATTGCTGCAACCATCAGCAAAATTGTTCATACTTATTTTCTGGACTCCCAGGGCAAAATAAACATCTGCAGACTCCATACCAAGATCCAAACAGGTATTCAGATCATCAATTGCTTCCTGTGGATTGTTCATTAAACCATTGGCAATGCCTCTGTTATAATAAGTATCGGCACGATTTGCATCAAATTTCAGTGAATTGCTGAAGTATTTTATTGCTTCTTCATTCCTGTTTTGCATCATCTCCATAATTCCTAACAGGTAATAAGCACTTGCCGTATGCTCTGATTCAGAGTCATATTTAATGCAATTGGTCAGGTATTTTTTTGCTTCTCCGGGTTTATTAAGTTTCAGGTATGCCAATCCGGAATTGTAATTTGCGCCGGCAATTTTATGATTGAATCGTATTGCCTTATTGAAATCGTCTATCGCCTTGTCATAAATTCCCAGGTTTGCGTATGATTTTCCCCGGTTGAAATATGCTTCTGCCATCTGTTCATCCAAAGAAATAGCATTTGAAAAGTCAGAAACTGCTCCTTTGAAATCCAGGATTTTCATTTTAAAATTCCCACGATTCAAAAATGCCTCAGTGTTTGATGGATCCAGTTCAAGGATCTTATTGTAATTTTCAATTGCCGCATCAAAATTTTCCAGTTTACTCAGTACAATAGCTCCTTCTTTTAATATATCGGTGTTGTCCTGGTCAAGTTTTCTGGCTTTCAGATAATCGTTTGCCGCACCATTAAGATCATTCAGATTTGCCTTTGCAATTCCGCGATAATAGTAGGCGTAAGATAACATGCTGTCTTTTTCTATTGCAAGGTTAAGTTTCCTGATCCCCTTTTCAAATTCGTCTTCCATAACAAGCTTTTGTCCTTCAAGAGCATATTTCTCGGGATGTTCAGGAAATAAAGTATTTAGTTTATCAAGAAAAGATCCGGCTTCTTCGGTTTTGTTCTGCGCAAGTAACGATTTTACCAGGTTAATTCCTGTTACTGCGGATTTGCTTTTCCACTTCAATGATTTTTTAAAATAATTTTCGGCCGGTATATATTCATTCCTGTTATAGCTGTCAAGTCCTTTCTGATTTAATGATT
Organism: Bacteroidales bacterium; assembly: GCA_016935615.1. Taxonomy (GTDB): domain Bacteria; phylum Bacteroidota; class Bacteroidia; order Bacteroidales; family UBA10428; genus UBA10428. The sequence goes on along the minus strand of JAFGQO010000058.1, from coordinate 191 downwards.
CGGCTACCGGTTTTCTTATTGCAAAGAAAACAACAACCAATGCGACCAGAAAAATGACGACCGATACTAAAATCCTTTTGTTCATCGTGTAAAAATTTTAATTGTATATTAACGTGAGTTCGAAATAAAAAACCTTAAGTATCAATTATTTAAAAAAGCTTTTTAGTGAGTTCTTTGTGTTTTGGTGACTT
>JAFGQO010000057.1 GCA_016935615.1 Bacteroidales bacterium | reverse complement strand
GGGAACCACCAGCTCACACCCTGCATTCAGCGATACATCCCTGTCTGCCGGACAGGTCGTGATCACCGGGTCGGTGTTGTCCCCAACGGTTACCGTCACCGTATCGGAATAAACAACTCCACAAACAGCAGAAGTGGTTTTTCTCCTGTATAGGGTGGTTTGAGTCAAATTAAAAAGTTCAGTATAGGTTAATCCGTTGGCAAAAAGTATATTTGACCAGCCACCTCCGCCAACTTCTTTTTGCCATTGATAAACCAGGTTAGCACCCCCTGAGGGAGAAACCACATTGGTAAAAGGATCCGGTTTTGAATCCGGACAAATCTCCTGATCCGCATCAATTTCTCCTCCATCCATAGTCCCGCAGCAGAAACCCAATCCAAAGTCGGCAGAACCTGAAAAACCGGCACTGTAATTATCCCGGTATACTTCAGGATCACTGGCATTCACATGATCTCCGGAAACAGCCCAGCTTGCCCCGCTCCTGTAAAGAACCCTGGTTGAAGTAGTAACCGGGTAATTGGTAAATCCCGTGGCATTAAGAGTTATATATGCACCATTACTGGCAAAGGATCCGTCAGAAGTCATTGTCCAATAACCATCATCGTACCTGTCAGACACATCTGTACCCGAATCATCTATGGGAAACTCGCTGTTTTCTCCGGGATCGCCCTGAATAAACTCTACCGTCAGATTTCCGTTTGAAATGTTTGCAAAGTTTAATGTTACCGGATTATAACCTGCACCGTATCCTACCGGAAAGAGGTAATCAGTACCAATATAGGTATTGTTGAGCGCTCTTTTAAATTGACCGATAACATATCCCTGTGTGTGATGTAAATTACCCGGAGTTGAGTGAGAAAGTGCAAATGTATTGCCATTGGAATTTACATTGCCTTCAATCATGTACAAATTCGTGGTAACAGTTACATCATCATCTAAGATCAACAAGCCAGAAGGTTTGTCAACTTCGAGATCATTAAAGTACTCCGTACTGCCACTTTTTGAGATCGTCTGATCTGAATTACCGTTAAAAGTTATTGTTGTAGCCGCTGGAGCAAAAGTAACATTATGATTTGTCCAGTTTCCCTCTACATCAAAACTGCCTGAAGCCGTCTTAGTTCCGGAACCTGAGAGTTCAATATGCCAATAAGCATCCTGTGGATCAATTATTGTTTGATTACCTCCCCGGGAATAATTAAATGTATTCGCTCCGTCAACATTACAAAAAAGTTTCAATTGAGGATCATAAGAACTTCCGCTCCAATTCCAGATCCCTCCATTTAAATTATTTATTGCCTCTGTTCCGTCGGCATCGTCAAAATTTCCGCTTTGATTTACTGTGCCCGAATTATTAAATTGCAGGTCTTCATTGTTGAAATCAATAGAATTGAAAGTCGAAACGCCATCATTGGAATAACTATGCCCGCTACCTGCTACCTGGATATAATTGAAGGTGATTGTCCCGTTATTTGTTACTGTGCTGTTGCTTCCGTTAAAATAAATTATCCCATCGCCGCCACCTGTCTCCATCACAATGGTCCCGTTGTTGGTCAAGTGATTGGAACTGCCTGGATAACTCACATTGAATAACAGGTTTGAACCTGTTACTCCACCGCTATGCAGGGTAATCCCTCCGGAAAGATTATTGATTACAGTAGCATTGTCGCCCCGAAATTCAAGATCATCCCGGATATCAATTGAACCGGAACCAGATATTGTAAGAGTGTTAATACTATTTATGCATAATTCTTCGATATCAACATTCCCGGTGCCATTTACCACCAGACCAAAATCATAGGATCCTTCAAACTGTAAGTACCCGGTACCTGTATGATCAATTGATGCTCCTGAATTAACAATTAACGTTCCTCCGTTCCTGATAGTCAGGTATCTTGGATTCGAGATCGTTACGATACCTCCGCTATTGACCGTAAGATTAGTAACCAATACACTTGCTGTTATCGTAACGGTATGCCCGTTATTCACAACCGCATTATCTGCAGAAGCCGGAACAGAGGCCGATCCCCATGTTGCAGGATCATTCCAGTTCCCTGTTTTAACAGAAGAATAATTGGCGGCATATGTTGAATGTATATTGACTACAAAGAATACTATTAAAAACAAGAAAAGCAGGATGAATTTCCTGGTATGACCTGATAGGATATGTTGGCTGTCAGTTCTCATGAAACCTGTAATCGAGGAGTATCTAAATCGTATTTCGCATTGTTATCATGTACCTTCCCTCAATCAAATATTTATACGCATAATATCCCATTTTAACAATGAGATTTTTTGTTAAACAATATACACTTTCAAGCTTTTCTGTTGAAAATTTATTTCATTCATTTTCAGAAGCTTGAATATATAAGATTTATACGGCACATTCCGGCATTGGTTCCGTTTCAAACCAAAATTATTTGCTTTTGAAAAACACTAAAATAATGTATTCTAAGCTTTTGTGCAGAAAAGCTTATTAACAAAGGGAAACAGAAGATTTATTTGTACTGAAGGATTTTTCTTAAAAATCATCCATATTTTAGTTCTGTTGTAATTTTTTAAAGATTCCTGTATATGATCAGCTCATCTGACAAAATTTTTTCTGTATCTCTTATTGCAGTATCAATTGCCGGAGCTTTCAATCCTTTTTTAAATTTTTTTTCACCGATAAAAATTCTGGCTTCATCCCATAGTTTATTCCTGATCAGATATTCAAAAATTTGTTTTCCTCCTTCAACAAGTACTGAAAGGATCTCACGGGTATATAATATTTCCAGAATTTGTCCGATTGAATTGTCATGTTTCAGCTTAAAGAATTCGGTTTTACCGTTTACTTTACCCGTTTTTTCATTGAATACAATCGTGGCCACTGAATTGTCAAATACATTTGCAGATTTTGGAATGCATAAATTGCGGTCTATAATTATCCGTAAAGGCGAATTGCCTTCCCAAAGTCTTACCGTCAATTCAGGATCATCATATAAAATCGTATTTGTCCCGGTCAGAATTGCCTGCTCTTCAGCACGCCACTTATGTACAAGCTTTCTGGACAATGAGTTTGATATCCAGTTCACCCCGACAGGTTCCGCGGGTTTCCTGACCAAATCCATGAACCCATCGGAAGTCTGTGCCCATTTTAAGATGATATACGGCCTCTTCTTCTCATGGTATGTGAAAAAACGCTTATTCAGTTCCCTGCATTCCTCAGTAAGTACATTCGCAATTACGTCAACTCCTGCCTGTTTAAGTTTTTGAATCCCTTTCCCTGCAACGATAGAATTCGGATCTGATGTTCCTACGACCACCCTTGGAATGTTCTTTTCTATGATCAGATCGGTACATGGAGGTGTTTTCCCCATATGAGCGCATGGTTCAAGGTTAACATACATTGTGCTCTTCTCTAATTTTGATTGATCAGCAACCATACGAATAGCGTTTACTTCCGCATGAGCTTCTCCGTACTTCCTGTGAAATCCCTCCCCGATTATCTCATTGTTATATACCAAAACTGCTCCAACCAAAGGATTTGGTGCCACATAACCCAAACCGGAAGTGGCAAGTTCCAGACAACGTCTCATGAAAATCCTGTGTTCCGGGATAGAATTGTTTTCAATCATGTATTTTTGAATATAAATATTTAGTTATCGTGCTTTTGTTTGACATAAAATCCTGCTTTATTTCTTCTCTGATACCACTGTATCCCCCGGAAGAAATAAATGCTATCTTCTCTTATGCAACAGAACATGTACTAAATTACAGCAAATTAGAGATTCATCAGAACCTGCACAAAAATATTCCAGCTGAAGCGAAAAAAAAAATGCTTGGTATTTTAAACCGTCTGCAAAAGGGTGAGCCTATCCAGTATATTACCGGATCAACTGAATTCTATGGTTTCAGGATTTTCGTAGATCGGCACGTTCTTATCCCGCGTCAGGAAACTGAATTGCTCGTATATCATTTGCTAAAAAATACACCCGGAAATACATCATTACATATTATTGATCTTTGCACAGGTAGTGGTTGCATAGCTATCGCTTTGGCAAAAAAACTTCGCAAAGCATATATTTCAGCAACCGATTCATCTTCTGAAGCTTTGAATGTAGCCAGAATAAATGCTACAGAAAATCAGTGTGAAATCCGGTTTATCGAAGATAATCTACTTAAACCGTCCGGAAAATATCAAATGTATGATCGCATAATATCCAATCCCCCTTATGTCAGAAATTCAGAAAAACAATATATGCATAAAAACATAGTGAATTTTGAACCCGAACAAGCACTTTTTGTTGATGATGACGATCCTTTGATTTTTTACCGGGCCATCGCCTCTTTTTCAAATCAACACCTTTCTGCTGAAGGAATGATCTATTTGGAAATCAATGAAAAATTCGGAAATGAATTGGTAGATTTGTTTGCAAAAGAAGGCTTTAAGAATATAGCAATCCGAAAAGATCTGAATGGGAAGGAACGATATTTTGAATGTACATTTTAATACCATACCCTGACAGGGTATACACAGGATACTATGGGGAAAAAACCTCCAAAACATACGCCCAGGGAAGCTCTGAATCAATTGATGGATCTTTGCGGAAGATTTGAAAAATCACCCTGGGAAGTGGAAAAAAAATTAGAAGAATGGGGGCTGGAAGCACAAACTGAATCGATACTGGCTGAGCTGATGAAAGATAACTTTTTAAACTCCAGGCGATTTGCCACATCCTTTGCCCATGATAAGTTAAAATTCAATAAATGGGGCAAAATTAAGATTCGTTACGCCCTTAAGTCTCACCGGATTGAACCTTCTGTTATCGAAACCGTCCTGGAAGAAATTGACAGGGAATCGTACACGATGATGATCCAGGATGAAATGGAAAAGAAACTCAAAACCCTCAGGGAAAGCATTCCGTTCAGGATTAAAAGTAAACTCTATGCTTTTGGCAATCAACGTGGATATGAGGCTGACATAATGAACAGGTATTTCCATCTCAAAGGTATTTGAGTTTTATCCCTAAATTTTGGTACTTTTGGTTTAACATTCAAAGCAAATTGAACATGGTTACTACCGAACAGATGAAAGATCTTTCCGGGCGCGAGTTAGCGTTAAGGAGGCATCTTTGACATTGATCAGAAACTCAAACTCATTGAAGAAGAAGAAAAAATTACACAATCGCCGGAATTCTGGAATGATCCCAAAGCTGCAGAAACTCAACTGAAAAAGATCTCCACTTTAAAATTCTGGACAAATGCATATCGCAAGATAAAATCAAACCTGGATGATTTGCAGGTGCTTTTCGATTTTTTTCAGGAGGATGAAGCTCCTGAAGAAGAAGTTGATATCCAGTATAAAAAAACTCTCGATCTTATCGAAGATCTTGAATTCAAGAACATGCTCGGAGCTGAAGAAGATCCGTTGGGAGCCATTCTTAAGATCAATCCGGGAGCAGGAGGCACAGAAAGTCAGGACTGGGCCGAAATGCTCATGCGTATGTATATTCGATGGGGTGAACGTAATGATTATAAAGTTAAAGAAATAGGCTACCTGGCAGGAGATGAGGCAGGAGTAAAATCCGTAACACTTGAGTTTGAAGGAGATTATGCATACGGTTACCTGAAAGGAGAAAATGGTGTACACCGACTGGTGCGTATTTCTCCTTTCGACTCCAATGCCCGAAGACATACTTCCTTTGCATCTGTTTTTGTTTCTCCGGTAATTGATGATACCATTGAAATAGAAATCAATCCTGCTGATCTGGAATGGGATACTTTCCGCTCGGGTGGTGCCGGTGGTCAAAATGTAAATAAAGTTGAAACCGGCGTGCGTGTAAAACATATTCCAACAGGAATTGCTGTTGAAAATACAGAAACACGATCACAACTGAAGAACAAAGAAAATGCAATGCGAATACTGCGTTCTCATTTGTATGAAATAGAACTTCGCAAACGGATGGAAAAACAGACTGAAATCGAAGGACAAAAGAAAAAAATAGAATGGGGTTCGCAGATAAGAAACTATGTGCTGCATCCATACAAACTTGTTAAAGATTTACGCACTAACCATGAAACTGGCAACACACAAGCTGTTCTTGATGGTGATCTAAATGATTTTATCAAAGCTTTTTTAATGGAATTTGGAAGACTATAGTACATGCTATGTTAAAAATCTATCACAATCCACGATGTCATAAAAGTCGATCAGGACTGGAATATCTTAAATCAAAAACTTCTGATTTTGAAATTATTAATTACCTGAAAAACGGATTGACAAAAAACGATCTGAAAGAGATCCTGTTAAAAACAAATCTGAAACCAATCAGCCTGGTCAGAATACAAGAAGAAGTTTTTAAAAAGCAACTGAAAGGTAAAGCATTTACAGACGAAGAGTGGATTGATATCATTTGCGAAAATCCTAAATTGTTGCAGAGACCCATTGTAATTGCAAAACATAAAGCTGTGCTGGGAGATCCTCCGAACAATATTGATCGATTGTTCAAATAATCACTCCTCCGTTTTCTGTTATTACTTAGTATCTTTGGTATTAAATTGAATCATAAATTTTTTAACTATGGAATACAGAATAGAACTTGATACAATGGGTGAGATTAAAGTACCTGCTGACAAATATTGGGGAGCACAAACCCAACGCTCAGTAATGAACTTTCCTATTGGTCCGTCAGCCTCCATGCCAATCGAAATTATTCATGCTTTCGGCTATTTAAAAAAAGCGGCAGCCATTACCAACCACAAACTGGGCGTATTGTCAAAAGAGAAGATGGAACTTATATGTAAAGTATGTGACGAAATTACAGCCGGTGAGCTTGATGATCAATTTCCTTTGGTAATCTGGCAAACCGGATCAGGTACACAATCAAATATGAATGCCAATGAAGTAATTGCCAACCGGGCCCATGTTTTAAGCGGCGGGATACTCGGACAAGGAGATCGCCATATTCATCCCAATGATGATGTGAATAAATCACAGTCTTCCAATGATACTTTCCCCACTGCAATGCATATTGCAGCCTATAGTAAAATTGTAAAAGATACCACCCCTAAAATTGAATCGCTCAGGGATACTCTGAAAAAAAAATCTGAAGCAATGAAAAATGTTGTAAAAATAGGGCGAACACATTGGATGGATGCAACACCTCTTACCCTGGGACAGGAATTTTCGGGATATGTTTCACAGATTGATCATGGACTGGTCGCCTTGAAAAATACTTTGGCTCACCTCTCCGAACTTGCCCTGGGTGGTACAGCCGTTGGCACAGGTTTAAATACTCCGAAGGGGTACTCCCAGGAAGTAGCCGGTCAAATTGCCCGACTTACAGGATTGCCGTTTGTTTCAGCCAGTAATAAATTCGAATCTCTCGCTGCACATGATGCCATTGTTGAAACACATGGCGCATTAAAACAACTGGCAATAAGCCTGATGAAAATTGCCAATGATATTCGTACACTCGCTTCAGGTCCACGTTCAGGCATTGGTGAAATCAATATCCCTGAGAACGAACCGGGTTCATCCATTATGCCCGGAAAAGTAAATCCAACGCAGGTTGAAGCACTTACCATGGTATGTGCCCAGGTGATTGGCAATGATACTTCTATTGCTATCGGAGGAATGAGTGGTCATTTTGAATTGAATGTTTTCAAACCTTTGATGATAGCTAATTTCCTGCAGTCTGCTACTTTACTTGGTGACGCCTGCAACACTTTCACCAATAACTGCGCTATCGGCATTGAACCAAATCATCCCCGCATTGAATCACACCTCCGGAATTCTCTTATGCTGGTCACAGCTTTAAATACTCATATTGGATACGAAAATGCTGCAAAAATCGCTAAAAAGGCACATAAAGAAGGCAAAACACTCAAGGAAGCCGCATTAGAATTGAAACTGGTTACCGCAAAAGAATTTGACGCCTGGGTAGTTCCTTCAAAAATGACCGGTTCACTTGATTGATTTGAAATTATGAAAAGTACCTGGATATTTCTGTTTTTAATGATTTCATTCGTTCTATCTGCACAGGAAAATTATATGTCTCTCTGTTTTGTGGGTAATTTACCGCTGGGTAATTTTTCTTCAACCAATAATCTCACATCAGATGGATTCGCTTTAAACGGATTTGGAGGTGAATATTCCGGTACTTATTTTATTACATCCAATGTTGGTTTTGGAGGTAACATCAGGTTCACTTCAAATACAATAGACGACAATGCTGCGAGAACATTACTGAGAGAAGAAATACCTGATGATCTCCCGCTTGAAAATGCACTGCTTGGAATCGGTATCTGGAAACAGGTATATCTTGTAATTGGTCCTTATTTTTCTCTTCCTCTTCCGAATTTAAATTTTGATGCATTTGCCCTGATTGGAATAAATGTTATTATGCCTCCTGAAATGAAGATTACTGCATTTTTTGATGAGGTATCTTATTCCAGAAACTTTTCTGTTCAATCTGTCAGTTATGCTGTAGACCTTGGCATTGCTTTAAGATATCATTTGAATGAAAACTATTCACTTCGAATGTTTTCCAGCTATTTTCAATCGAATTCAAAAGGAACAGTCAGGGAAGAATTTGATTTGGATGGAGATGGAAATTCTGACATTGAAGAAAGAGATCAGTCATTAACAATACAATCTGTAAATTTGGGAATCGGAATTGTATATCGATTTTGATTCATAATACCTGCAAAATAACCCTGTGAAAAAAGAAAAGTTATTCAAAGATTTTAACCCTGTTACAAAAGAACAATGGGACGAAAAAATTAAAGAGGACCTTAATGGAGCCGATTACGAAAAAAAACTCGTATGGAATTCACCTGAGGGATTTAAAGTGAATCCATATTACACACATGAAAGTCTGAAAGATAAAGAATATCTTGAAACTCTGCCAGGTGAATATCCTTTTGTAAGAGGAAATAGAAAAACATCAAATGCCTGGGAAATTCGTCAGGATATAATTGTTAATGACATAAAAAATGCAAATCAAAAAGCATTGTATATAATAAAAAGAGGTATTACTTCTTTAGGTTTTATTTTTAAACCCGGATCGCTCATTAACAACCAGGATGACATTTCTTTACTATTGAAAGACATACAACTTGATTGTATTCAACTGAATTTTATTTGTGACGGACCTGCCCCATATATTTTGAAACACCTTGACAATATAATTCAAACCAAAAAAATTGATCGCAATAAACTCTCCGGTTCTTTCGATTTTGATCCCCTGGGCCATTTGACTGTAAGCGGCAATTATTACAGCAATGAGGAATCCGATTTTCATTCACTCATGAGTATGATACATCTTGCCTGTGAATATTTACCCAACTTTAGGATCATTGGAATAAACGGTTGTTTTTTTAATGACGCAGGAGCTTCAGTGGTTCAGGAACTGGGTTACAGTCTTGCAATAGCAAGTGATTATCTTTCTAGAATGACAGATGCCCGTATCGATCCTTCTGTAATATGTCATTCCATGCAATTCAATTTTGGCGTTGGTTCCAACTATTTTATGGAAATTGCCAAAATAAGGGCTGCACGATTTTTATTTGCCAAATTAGCAGAAGCATATAAAGTAAAGGAAGAAGCCTCTAAAAAGATAAATATCCACTCAGTGACTTCCGGATGGAATCAAACAATATACGATCCATATACTAATGTACTGCGTGCTACAACAGAATCTATGGCTGCCATAATCGGCGGTACTGATTCACTCGTTGTAAGACCATTCAATAGTGCATTTACCTCTGAAACAAAGTTTTCAGAGAGAATTGCAAGAAACATTCAGATCGTTCTTCACAAAGAAGCATATCTGGAAAATATTGTCGATCCCTCTGCGGGTTCTTATTATATTGAAACCTTAACCGACTCAATTATTCATGAAGCATGGAAGTTATTTCTGCAGGTAGAAGAACAGGGAGGTTATCTTAAAGCACTGAAAAATGGCATAATTCAATCTGATATTTCAATTGTATCCCAAAAACATAGATATTCTGTTGCTTCAGGGAGAGAAGTTTTACTTGGCATTAACAGGTATCCGAATTTGAATGAATCTGTCAAAGATGAAATTGTTGCTGATATTGCTTTTCCTTCTATCAATGAAGAGAAACATGAAGTTACACCAATTCACAGGCAGCGTGGATCTGCCGAAATTGAAAAAATACGTCTGGCTGCCGAAAAGCATCGTGAAGGACAACCTGTTGTATTTATGTTAACTTATGGTAATCAAGCCATGCGAAGAGCAAGAGCCGGATTCTCATGCAATTTTTTTGCCTGTGGCGGATATAAAGTTATCGACAATCCGGGATTTTCAAGTATTGAAGAAGGTGTTTCTGCTGCCTTTGAATCAAAGGCTGACATTATTGTAATTTGCAGCAGCGATGAAGAATATCCCGGCCTGGTGCCCGCTATTAAAGAACTTGTACAGAAAAGGGCCATACTTGTTGTTGCAGGTGCCCCTGATTGCATGGAAGAACTTGAATCAAAAGGTATAGCTAATTTTATCCACCTGCAATCCAATATGGTAGATTTGTTAAAAGAATACCACAGAATGTTGAAAATAAAAATCTGATTCGGTGAACTCAAGATACTGTTATATATCATTTCTCCTGGTATTACTGGTTCTATCGATTAATGCGACAGAATCATTGCATACATATTATCGAAATGGCATTTCATTGAACGGAAATTGGAATGTTATCGTTGATCCTTATGAAAACGGTTATTACAATTACCGCTACGAACCATTTGATCAATTGAATGATCCTTGGTCAGTCGGATACTACGGAGATAAAAAATCAGAGGCTCCGGGTGATCTTATAGAATATAATTTTGATGCCTCAGCAACTCTTTATGTTCCCGGCGACTGGAACACACAAGATCCGAAATACTATTATTACGAAGGCACAATATGGTACAGAAAAAAATTTGATGCTCCGCAAATTGAAAACGAACAAAGGGTATTCCTATATTTTGGAGCTGTAAATTACAAAGCAGATGTGTATCTGAATGCTCAAAAATTAGGTTTTCATATCGGGGGATTTACACCTTTCTATTTTGAAATCACTAATCTTTTAAAAAAGACTGAAAACTCACTGGTAGTCAAAGTCGATAATAAACGGGCAAAAGAGGCCGTACCGACTTTAAATACGGATTGGTGGAATTATGGAGGTATAACCCGTGATGTAAAACTTATCGTTGTGCCCAAATCATTTATCAGAGATTATTCTATTCGTTTTGAATCAATTAACACAAAGAAGATAACAGGGAAAATCTATCCGGATGGGAATTCCGGTGAGAAAAAAATAACGATTTGTATTCCTGAACTGGGAATTCGTGAAAAGGTCAATTCAGCAAATGTCAGTGAATTCTCATTCCATGCAAAAGAAATTGTATTATGGTCTCCTGAACACCCCAAATTATACAGGATCGAGATTACATATGGAGAAGATACATTGATTGACTCAATAGGATTCAGAACAGTATCTGTTAAAGGCAAACAAATACTTCTGAATCAAAAACCTGTTTTTTTAAGGGGTATATCAATCCATGAAGAATATGCTGTTGAAGGGGGAGGCAGAGTAAATGAATTCTGGAAAACAGAGCAATTGCTAAACTGGGCAAAAGAACTTGGCTGTAACTTTATTCGACTTGCTCATTATCCTCACAACGAAGACATGATACGCCAGGCTGAGAAAATGGGATTTATGCTTTGGTCCGAAATTCCTGTTTACTGGACAATTGACTGGTGCAATGAAGAAACATTTCAAAATGCAAAAAACCAGTTGACAGAAAATATTCTTCGTGACAGGAACAGGGCCAATATAATCATCTGGTCGCTGGCAAACGAGACCCCGGTAAATGAGTCACGCACAAAATTCCTGATACGTCTCGCTAAGCACGCACGTTCACTTGATAATACAAGATTATTAAGCGCCGCAATGGAAAAACACTACAAAAATGACAGCCTTGCAGTTATTGAGGATCCGCTGGCAGTTATCGCAGATGTAGTTGCTTTCAATGAATACATTGGTTGGTACGATGGTTTGCCTGATAAATGTGAAAAAGTAAATTGGGAAATACCTTATAATAAACCTGTTTTTATCAGTGAATTCGGTGCAGCTGCAAAATATGGCTATCATGGAGATTCCGGATTACGATGGACAGAAGAATTCCAGGAAAATCTTTATAAAAAAACAATGAAAATGATTGACACTATAGAAGGATTGTGTGGCATTTCTCCCTGGATACTTATTGATTTCCGATCCCCCAGGAGACCATTACCCGGAATCCAGGACGATTTCAACAGGAAGGGACTGTTGTCTGAAAAAGGTGAGAAAAAGAAAGCGTATTTTGTCTTGCAGGAGTACTATAAAAGAAAGCAGAGTTTTAGTATAAAGTAATTAGTAGTGAATAGTAAAACAAAGCGTGTATTAAAAAACTTGTATATGCATAATTTCAGGGAGTTAAAAATCTGGCAAAAATCCAGAGAATTAGTAAAACACATTTATTTAATCACTAAAAGCTTACCTCAAAAAGAGCTCTTTGGTTTAACTTCTCAAATAAGAAGAGCATCCACATCCATACCATCAAATGTAGCAGAAGGATGTGGAAGACAGACTGATAAAGAATTGATAAGATTCTTCGATATAACGAATGGTTCCGCATTTGAACTCGAAACACTGTTATTAATTGCTTCTGATCTAAATTATATAAATAAAGATTCTGTAAAAGTGATCATTTATAAAGTTCAGGAAATTGAAAAAATGATATTCAACCTAAAAAAATACAATAAAGAATCATGAATACTAAAATATTTATTGCCTCACTACTAATTACTCACTACTCAATACTAATTACTCACTAATCAATACAATCTGAATGCGTCCGGTTTTTAAAACAATTGATATAAAGCAAACTGCTGTAAAAAAGAAGAAGGATATCTCTGCCTGGGAAAGAGAGAACAAGATCTCCGGTAACTGGATTACAGCTGAACAAATTCCGGTAAAACCTGTATATTCAAAGAATGACCTGGAAGGAATGGAGCACTTGAATTATGCTGCCGGAATTCCTCCCTATCTCCGTGGGCCTTACTCAACAATGTATGTTACAAGACCGTGGACCATCAGACAATATGCTGGATTTTCCACAGCGGAGGAATCCAATGCATTTTACAGGCGCAATCTTGCCGCAGGGCAAAAAGGCTTATCCGTTGCTTTTGATCTTGCCACTCATCGTGGATATGATTCCGATCACGAAAGAGTTGAAGGAGATGTTGGCAAAGCAGGGGTTGCCATTGATTCTATTCTGGATATGAAAATTCTTTTTGACCACATCCCACTGAATAAAATGTCAGTCTCCATGACCATGAATGGTGCTGTGCTTCCTGTTATGGCTTTTTATATTGTTGCAGCGCTTGAACAGGGAGCTAAACCTGAAGAATTAAGCGGAACCATTCAAAATGATATTTTGAAGGAATTCATGGTCCGTAATACATATATCTACCCTCCTGAAATGTCTATGCGAATCATTGCCGATATATTCAAATATGCTTCGAAGAATATGCCAAAATTCAATTCAATAAGCATTTCCGGCTATCATATGCAGGAAGCAGGGGCTACCGCTGATATCGAACTTGCCTATACCCTGGCTGACGGACTGGAATATCTTCGTACAGGGGTAAACTCAGGCCTTGATATTGATTCTTTTGCTCCCCGGATTTCTTTCTTCTGGGCCATTGGCATGAATCATTTTATGGAAATTGCCAAACTCAGAGCTGCCCGTTTGCTGTGGGCGAAAATCGTAAAGCAATTTGATCCTAAAAATCCTAAATCACTTGCTCTTCGTACCCATTCTCAAACGTCAGGCTGGAGTCTTACGGAACAGGATCCATACAATAACATTTCACGTACATGTGTTGAAGCTATGGCAGCTGCATTAGGCCACACACAATCATTGCATACCAACGCCCTTGATGAGGCAATTGCATTGCCGACCGATTTTTCTGCACGAATTGCCCGAAATACGCAGATTTACCTGCAAAAAGAAACTCAAATCTGCAGGTCTGTCGATCCTTGGGCAGGATCTTACTATGTTGAATCGCTTACCCATGAACTGATTCATAAGGCATGGGGGCATATTCAGGAAATTGAAAAACTTGGCGGCATGTCAAAAGCAATTGAAACAGGCTTGCCAAAGATGCGGATTGAAGAAGCGGCTGCCCGTAAACAAGCCCGCATAGATGCAATGAAAGATATCATTGTTGGTGTAAACAAATACCGTCTTGAAGAAGAATATCCAATAGAAATACTGGAGGTTGATAATACAGCCGTGCGTGATAGTCAGATCAAAAGACTTCATAAACTTAAGAAAGAAAGAGATGACCACAAGGTGAGATCGTCTCTTGAAAAGATTACCAATGCTGCCCGGACAGGTAAAGGTAATTTGCTGGAGCTCTCTGTTGAAGCAGCAAAAGTTCATGCTACACTGGGTGAAATCTCATACGCCATTGAAGAAGTAACAGGAAGATACAAAGCAATCATTCGTTCCATATCAGGCATTTATTCATCAGAAACCGGTGATGATCCGAACTTTAAAAAGGCAAGGCAATTGTGTGATACATTTGCTGAAAAGGAAGGTCGTCAGCCAAGAATTATGATTGCAAAAATGGGACAGGATGGTCATGACAGAGGTGCAAAGGTAGTCTCAACAGGATATGCCGATGTAGGCTTTGATGTGGATATCGGGCCATTGTTCCAGACTCCTGTTGAAACAGCAAGGCAGGCAGTGGAAAATGATGTTCATATACTTGGCATTTCAAGTCTTGCCGCAGGACATAAAACATTAATCCCAAAGGCAATTGCCGAGCTAAAAAAGCTGGGAAGAGATGATATTATGGTGATCGCAGGCGGAGTAATTCCTCCGCAGGATTATGAAGTTTTGTATAAAGCCGGCGTTTCTGCCATTTTCGGCCCGGGAACTTCAGTGACTATAGCTGCTATTGAAATGCTGGAGATCTTGCTGGAAACACATCATCAATAAAAAAAGGCAACCACAACCCGTTCATTTCATCGGATATTGCAATAATTTATGTAACTTCATTCTCACAACTGTTAGCGCCTCCTCAGAGAAGCATCAGCATCAAAGAGTAATTTTATTTGATTACTGGCAGTTAAGTTAAAAGGCTGTTTATTCCGTACGAATACCTTTAATTCATGGTGTATGATATGTAAACGGATAGTTCATGTTATGAGATATGTATTGTTATTTCTTTGTATTACCTGTTTCAATACGCATTTTTCATTTGCAGAAAACAAGGATAATCCTAAAATTGCTCTTGTTTTAAGCGGAGGCGGAGCAAAAGGCTTTGCACATATTGGTGTTCTTAAAGTGCTGGAAGAGGAAGGAATCCCTTTTGATATTGTTGTCGGAACAAGCATTGGAAGCATTGTTGGAGGATTGTATTCCATCGGATATTCGGCCGAGGAAATAGAAGAAATGGCCAAAACAGAAGACTGGGATCGTCTGCTTTCTAATGATGTTAGCCGAAAACAATTATCACAGAACATAAAAAATGAAAAACAACATTTTCTCGCTTCAATACCTGTTAATGACAACTATAAGCCCATTGTACCCTATGGTGTTATAAAGGGCCATAACATTATCAACCTGTTTTGCAGACTGACCAGCAATGTCCCCGAAGATGCAGACTTTTCCCATTTTCCTGTTTCATTTGCCTGTATCGGTACTGATGTGGAAACCGGCAAAGAAATAGTGATTGATCATGGTTTTCTTCCCACAGCCATTTATTCAAGCATGACCATTCCAGGAGTGTTCCGGCCCCTGAAACACAATGGTCACCTGATACTTGATGGCGGTCTGGTGAATAACTTTCCAACGGATGTGGCAAAAAAAATGGGCGCAGAAATAATTATCGGCGTTGATATCCGAACTGACCTTCATGAACTGGAGGAAATTATTACCATGGAGCACCTCATGGACCAACTGATCAATTTTTATGCTCTGGAAAAAGATTCTGTAAATAAAAGCTTATGCGATATACTTATTCGTCCTGATATTAGTGGCTATAATGCATATAGTTTTAATACCAGGGCTGTTGATACGCTTGTTCAAAGAGGAATATCATCTGCTCTGGCAAAAATCGTTGAAATAAGAAAACTGAAATCAGACTTCAATTTATCCACTCGTCAAATCATTCCAACAAATACAGCCCCTGAATCATATGCAATAAACAAACTGACCATTTCAGGAAATTATTCGATGAATGACAAACTCATACTTGATAATCTCAAGTTAGATCTGCCAGGGAACTATTCTTCCGAAGAAATCAAAAAATCCATAGATAAATTATACGGATTAGGCTATTTCAAAAGAGTATATTATTCTTTTAAAGAAGATGAAGAAGGAAAAATATTGAATCTATATCTCGAAGAACAACCCTCCAAAAATATAAATGTGGGTATGCGTGTCAATACAACCGATGCAGTTTCCATTTTGCTGAATTTTACTCAAAAGGACTACAGACGGTTTATCGGAATGCTATCGGTCACTGCCGATATATCCTCAAATCCCGGTTTAATTATTCAAACAGAACTCAGTAAAGGCAAATTTCCTGTCTTTGGAATTCAGCTTGAAGGAAAATACAACAGATTTGATCTTTATTATGACAAACAGAAATCCTTTGCAACAGATCAAATTTATGGAACAGCCAGTATATATACATATAAGAACTTAAAAAATACATCTGTCATAGGTTTGGCAGCAAAAGAAGAGTTTTATAAAGGCGATATTTACAATGTCCCGGGCGATAGCGTCCTGGAGTTAACAAAAGACCATACAGCAATTACCAGTTTATTAACGTATTTTTCCCTTGATAACCTTGATAACTATTATTTCCCGTCACGAGGTGTCGAATTGTATGCGGAATTTTCTCTCTCTTCTGATGAAGAATACAATAGCATTAGTCCGGTTGCCATGTTAAGAAACAGAAACATTATTGCACTGACACAGAAAAGTTCTCTGTTACTGAATTTTTACGGCAGAGCTTTATTTACTGAAAAAATGCCACAATTCAAACAGACCTTTGCAGGAGGTGCGGATTACAGCATTTATTTTAATTATCATTTCCCGTTTTATGGTTTGCCTTCGGTTACACCGCACAGGAATTATACATTCATCAGTCTTGCCGGGTTACGCATAAATATTGCAAAGAAACATTTTGTTACTTTGATCGGAAATTGTCTCTTTGAAAACAATGAAACTTTTCCGCTCGAAGATTATAACAGAATATTGGGTGCAGCAATAGGTTATTCATTCGATTCAAGGTTTGGGCCTCTCGATTTCACAATAGGCTACTCTGACGGACATGAAAAAATAACGATATCTGCCAATGCAGGATTGTGGTTCTAGTATAATCCGATCAGAAGGATTCTTTCATACTTTACCTGCCAGATTCTGATTAAAAAGCAACCTCTGAAACAGTTCATTTTCCTGGAAATCGAGTAGAAATACTTGTTTTCTGATCCGGATTTTGTAACTTGTATTTCATTGTTTGTTAGTTGTATCTGCAATTTTCTGATCACTATTTCAGGCCTTTTATTCAATAGAAACCATCTGCATTATGACATGCATTTGTGAACGACCAAATTAAAAATTATGAGCACATATTCAGCAAAATTCGAATATCCGTATGATCAGATCCCTCTGATTTTACAGAATTCGTATAAGGAAAATGAATTCTATGCGGTTGATGAATTTGAAAGTAAAAAACTTAAGATCATTCTTGCCAAATACGGCTGCCGTCATTGTTTTCATACTCTTCCCGGGCATTTGCATGCCAATCTCTTTCCTTTTCTATGGGATAAATTGAAGCAGTGTTACAGGGCAGATATGCAGAATCCTGTATCTGTTCAGTTGAACCTGCTGGAAGAGGCAGTGGTAAATCATCATGCTGTTAGTGAATAGTTCAATCCACTACTGTTTTCATTTTTATTCATGCGTTATGTTGAGCATAATGCTGAAAGATGCCCTGCGGAATTGATCGTTAATAATACGATCGAATATACTCTTTTGAATTAACCTTGCTGTTTCCTGATTAAACAGTTTCGCTTTTTTACTTTGGGTTTTTGGAAATTAAAAACTGCTTATTAACAATTTAGTAGCCCCACCTGGAATCGAACCAGGATCTACAGTTTAGGAAACTGCTATTCTATCCGTTGAACTATGGGGCCAAAAAAGTATGAAGTTCTTCCCTGCTATGGCTTCGAAGAACAATGCCCACCTTATGTCATCACCTTCTGTAATATTTCGGTGATCGAAGAAAGCCTTGGCGGGCACGGTAAAAGTATCTAAAATCATTGAATGTATCAATAATTACTTTCTATGCCTTTTCTTACGAATTGCAATAATTTAGTTTCATTTAAAATTCAGCTTTCATTACATTTGGCAAAATTTTATTTATGATTTTTGATATCATCTTCCTGATCATATTCTCATGGGCAATTTATAAAGGCTATACAAGAGGATTCATTCTTCAGGCAGCTACCCTGGCAGCACTTATACTTGGTATTTTTGGGGCAATTAAATTTTCAGGTTTTACTGCTACTATTATTATGGAAAAACTGCATTTTAACTGGGAATATATGCACCTGATGGCCTTTGCTATAACCTTTATCGGTATAGTAATAGGCATTCATTTCCTGGCAAGATTGTTTGAAAAACTATTAAAAGCTATTTCAATCAATTTTATAAACCGGTTGTTGGGTGTGATTTTTAACCTGATCAAATACGCTTTTATCATAAGCGCCATCCTTGTTGTGATTAATGGAATTAACCGGCGAATCCACTTTCTTCCTGAAAAAAAGATAAATCAGTCTATTCTCTACAAACCTTTATCAGCATTGGCACCAATGCTCTTCCCTTATCTTCATTTTGACTTTACACATCCCTTTGATTCACCTGATGAACCAAGCGAAGAAATTATTGTGTAATCAAATAACATTATTTGTTATCCTGCAAATGTTATCTTTACAGAAATTTTTATTGAATGAATTTTGTTGAAGAACTGAAATGGCGGGGCATGATTCACAACATTATGCCGGGAACCGAAGAACAGTTGCAGAGGGAAATGACAACTGCCTATATCGGGTTTGACCCGACAGCAGATTCACTTCATGTTGGCAGTTTTGCCCAGATCATGTTACTGAAAAGATTTCAGCTCGCAGGTCATAAACCCATTGTGCTGGTAGGCGGCGCAACCGGAATGATAGGTGATCCAACAGATAAAACGACAGAGAGAAATCTTCTTGATGAAAAAACTATTAGCTACAACCTGGAGGGGATAAAATCCCAGCTCAGAAAATTTATCGATTTCGATAGTAATTTACCCAACTCGGCTGAGATGGTGAATAATTTTGACTGGATGAAAGATTACAACTTCCTGGAGTTTATTCGCGATATAGGCAAGCACATTACAGTAAACTACATGATCGCCAAGGATAGCGTAAAAAAACGAATTGGAGCAGATTCTAAACAAGGTATGTCTTTTACTGAGTTTTCCTATCAGCTTGTGCAGGGATATGATTTTCTATGGCTGAATCAGCATAAAAATTGCAAGCTGCAAATGGGAGGTTCTGATCAATGGGGCAATATTACGACCGGTTCGGAGTTAATAAGAAGAAAAACAGGAAATGAAGCCTTTGCCCTTACTATTCCCCTTGTTACCAAAGCAGATGGTGGTAAATTTGGAAAAACAGAATCAGGAAATATCTGGCTTGATGCAAATCGCACATCTCCGTATGAATTTTACCAGTTCTGGCTAAATACTTCTGATGAAGATGCTGAAACATTTATCAAAATATTTACTCTTATTAAGAAAGACGAAATTGAAACCCTTATTAAAGAACATCAGAAAGAACCTCATCTTCGCATTTTGCAAAAAAGACTGGCAACAGAGATCACCACAATGGTTCATTCCCATGAAGAATTTGAAAATGCTGTTGAAGCTTCACAGATACTTTTTGGAAAAGGCACTACTGAAAGTCTTTCCAAACTTGATGAAAGAACCTTCTTATCTGTGTTTGACGGGGTACCTCATTTTACTATTCCCGGTCATGTACTTCGGAAAGGTGTAAATGTTGTGGACCTGCTTACCGAGAAAATGCAGGTCTTTCCTTCAAAGGGTGAATTACGGCGCATGATTAAAGGGGGCGGGGTGAGCCTGAATAAGATGAAAGTTGAGGACGAAAACCTGGAAATTAACGAGAACAAACTATTGAACAACAAATATTTACTAGTTCAAAAGGGAAAGAAAAATTATTTTGTTATCACTGTTAAATAATACATGTCATGGTTAAAAAAACAAAAGATCAGGGATTTGTATACGATGCATTTGATCTGATAAAATTTGCCTGGGATAAAAAATGGATTCTGATAGGCCTTTCATTAATAGCTTTTATTGCATCTGTTATTGTTTCTTTATTGATTACCCCAAAATTCAGATCCAAAGTAGTCATGTTTCCTGCTGCTTCAGTCTCAGTATCAAAAAACCTTGTGGAAACATCTGTTATTACTTCCGACACCAAAGATATTTTGACCTTTGGTGAAGACGAAGAATCCGAAAGACTTCTGCAAATCTTAAGATCTGATCAGATCAAAAAGCACATCATCGAAAAATTCAATCTTTTGGAACATTATGAGATTGACACAGCCAGCAAGTATAAAAATACATTTTTATATAGCAAGTTTGAGGGCAACGTAAGTTTTCGAAGAACCGAATTTCTCTCCATCGAGATATCAGCTATGGATGAAGACGCACAAATGGCTGCTGATATCGCCAACGGTATCGCCACCTATATCGATTCCGTTTATTTTAACATAAAAAAAGCACGTGCGCAGGAAGCATATGCCATAGTTGAAAGAGAATATAACAGTTCGAAAATACTCATCGAACAATTAACAGATTCATTAAATAAAATACGTACGTATGGTATCCATGATTATAAATCTATGGCGGAAGCTTTGAACCTTGCTTATGGTGAGGCTGTTGCATCAGGCAATACAAGAGCTATAAAAGCCATTGAAGATAAAATGGAAATTATGGCCAAATATGGTGGAACATATGTCGAACTTTCTGATAAACTTGAATGGGAAATTGAGCGGTTCAGTCTTCTAAAATCAAAACTTGCGGCTGCCAAAGTAAATCTTGAATCTACTATGACCAATGTGTTTGTGGTTGACTATGCAAACAAATCCGAGAGAAAAGCTACCCCACACCGATCAATGATTGTTATGGTATCAACCTTGACCACATTCGCACTGGCTCTTCTCTTATTGCTAATTATAGATAATATTAAGTCACGCTATTAAAGCATGCCTTTTCTTAAAGAGATAAAACAAAATATCTGGTTAATCGCATTTGTATTCATCTACATTGCAGTGAATATGATATTGACCTGGAATGAGTTTTATTATCTTAATTTTCTGCCGGTTTTGGTTTTTTTTATCTTTATTGCCTTCACCAGGCTTGATATTTTATTTTTTATCATAGTTTTTCTGACACCTTTATCCATTGAATTAATTGAATTTATTCATTCTTCTCCCATTGATTTTGCCATTCCCACCGAACCTTTGCTTTTTGGAGTTATGATCATCTTTCTTTACAAGCTTATCAGGGAAGGAAATATAGATCGCCGAATTGTCAACCATCCGGTAAGTTATGCCATATTGTTTTATTTGTTCTGGATTTTTGTTACTGCTATTACCAGTTCAATGCCTTTGGTATCCTTTAAATTTTTGCTGGCAAAAGTTTGGTTCATAGTGACTTTTTATTTACTGGCCATATTCATCTTCAAAAAAACTGAAACTATTCCGCTTTTTATTTGGTGTTATGCTCTGCCTATGGTCTTTATTGTTTTGTATTCTATAAAAAGACACATGTTTTATGGCTTATTTGATAAGCAGGCTGCTCATTCGGTCATGGGACCCTTTTTCCGCGACCATACTTCTTATGGAGCAATATTGGCCATGCTTTTTTTTGGTGTTGGAGGAATTATCTTTAGGCAAGGAAAAAACTTTCTTCTAAAAAGTATCTCCTGGATTGTTTTGTTTATCCTGTCAGCAGGTTTAATACTCTCCTATACAAGAGCAGCCTGGATAAGTGTTTTATTCTCATTTGGCATTATGATTGTCACACTTCTGAAGATAAAATTCAGGTATTTGCTTGCAGGTGGTATATTCATTCTTATCGTATTTATGGGGCAACGCACAGAAATAGTGCACAAACTGGAAAAAAACAAACAGGATTCTTCTGCAGACCTTGCTGAACATGTACAGTCCATTTCAAATATTACCACCGATGATTCAAACCTTGAAAGATTGAATCGCTGGGATGCCGCATTCAAAATGTTCAAAGAACGTCCTGTATTTGGCTGGGGCCCCGGAACATATACTTTCAATTATGCCCCGTTTCAATCTTCTCAGAAAAAAACTCTGATCAGCACAAACTTTGGCGACCTGGGCAATGCTCATAGTGAATATATAGGCCCGTTGGCTGAATCAGGAGTGCCCGGCTCGATATCATTTCTGCTTATAGTTATCATTAGCCTTCTTACAGGATTCAGAGTGTATTATAAAATTCAGGATAAAAAACTTAAACAAGTCGTGCTGGCCTATATTTTAGCATTTATCACTTATCTTGTTCATGGCTCACTAAATAATTTTCTTGATACTGATAAAGCATCAGCATTGTTCTGGGGATTTATTGCAGTGTTTGTTTCTCTTGATATTTATTACCTGCACGGAAAAGAAACAAGTGAACCCGGATCAAATAGCACGGTGAACAAAAACACGAATTAGAAAAGTTCGATTCCCAGAATGGAAATATCGTCAAAGATTGAAGTTGCGTCTTCGAGTATTTTTTGCCTTTTAATAATATTTTCTATATTGTCTTCGATCGATCTGTCATTACTTAAACAAGCTTCTATTTCGGAAGTCTCTGTTGATATGCCCCTGCCATCCATCAATTCGACAAGTCCGTCAGTATAACATAAGATCTTTGCCGGTTCCTCAATCAGTTCAGATCCCTTTCGGATCAGCGGAATTTCATCCAGCATTCCAATTCCTACACAACCTTTATCAAGAAAAACAAGACTTTTTTCTTTGACTTTGTACAAAATGGGTTGATTATGTCCAGCGTTAATATATTCCAGTTCCCTGGTTTTGAAATTGTATTTGCCTACAAATAGCGTAATGAATTTTTCACCATTTGCTGCATGCAAAACCCGATCATTTAATTTTTCAACAAGTGCCAGTAAAGAAATCTCATGCGTAAACAAAGCCCGAAGATTTGCCTGAAAGTTTGACATCAACAGGGCAGCTGACATACCTTTTCCTGACACATCCGAGATGCAAAAACCTATCTCATGTTTGCTAAGTTCTATATAATCATAATAATCCCCACCGACTTCCAAATGAGGATGATAAAATGCTGTTATATGTATCTTATCATTATTTGGCAATGCAAATGTATGAGGTATAAGCATATTTTGCATCTTGGAAGCCAGTTCGAGCTCCTTTTTCATTGCCTCCTGCTTCAAACTTTCATTGAACAACCTGATGTTTTCAATGGCCACAATAATGATATTTGAAAGAGTCTGAATAAAGTTCAGATGTTTAATGGTCGGGCTGATCCCTTCTCCTTCCTCATCAATATCGCCAATAATTACAAAAGCTACATGTTTCCCGTTATGAATGACAGGTATTACAATATCATAATTTGATAAGGTTGAAGATTGAGAGGAAGAGACAAAAGAAATTTCATCATAAGATAAGAGTTCCTCTTCAACATTTATATTTTTCTGATTTTCATCTGTGATACCAGAACTTAAAATACATTTCCATTCCTCATCCAGTTTATACAAAATCAGCTTGCCAATACTAAGATCTTCTTTTAATATTCTTTCATATCGCTCTAACAACTCCTCCTGCGTAAGGTTTTCATTTATCGCCTGAGTAATGTGTAGTAACGACCGAAGCTTGAAAGTCGTTAATTTTAAACGTTTTATGGAAGCCTTATCACTCATTTGTACATTCTAAGAGTATGTAAAATAACAAATTATTCTTTAACTCTTTCAGAATATGAGTATGTTCTGGTATCAACCTTGATTTTTTCTCCCTGTTCGATAAACAAAGGTACATTCACAATGGCACCTGTTTCAAGTGTCGCTTGTTTTAAAGCTGTTGATGATGCTGTATCGCCTTTAATTCCTGGTTCCGTATAAGTAATTTCAAGAACAACAAAAGGCGGCAATTCGCACGACAATGGAGTATCGGTATCCGTATGATAGACTATTTCAACTTCCTGACCTTCTTTTAAAAGATCAGGTGTATTTATCATCTCTTTTGGGATACTTAATTGCTCAAAAGTTTCAGTATGCATAAAATTATAGCCTACATCATCATTATACAAAAACTGATATCCTCTTCGTTCTATACGTTGTGTGTTAATTTTATGTCCCGCAGAGAATGTGTTATCAATTACTTTACCAGTTTTAATGTTCTTAAGTTTTGTTCGGACAAATGCCGGCCCCTTGCCGGGTTTCACATGCTGAAAATCAACGATTGTATATAAATCGTTATTGAATTCAATGCAAAGTCCATTCCTGATATCTGCAGTAGTAGCCATCTTTATACTTTTTTTAACGGCTACAAAAATAATTGAAATCTTACTTAAATTGTAATAATCATGATCTTTTGTAGGCTAACTTTTCTTTGGTGCGGAGAAAATAGTATTCTTTGAAGCAGTTGCAATAAAATCCTTTAGATAAAATGGTTCAAAATATGCCAGATCAACAAAATCCTCAGCTTTGTATTTTGCATAGGCAATAGAAGTCATATAAACCGATGAATGTAAAAAATCATCAACAAAAAACGCATTTTTGTTTGTAATCGTTCCTTTCAGTTTTTCTGCCCCTGAACCAAAAAAATAAATTTTGTAGCCAGACAATACTTCGTTAAAAGTATGAGGTTCAACAATTTGTGCAACGATATTTTTAAATTTCCTGTTACCAGGTGTAAACAATGCCATGTATACTTCCATGCGCCGTGCATCAATCATCGGTGCGTACAAGACCTGATTCGGCATAGTATTTTTTTTATCAACATACTTTTCCTGAAATCCGATGCTCATAGCTTCCAGAGTAGAAACTGAAATCAAAGGAATTCCATAGCCGTAGCACAATCCTTTTGCTATGGAAACCCCGATTCGTAAACCGGTGAATGAACCCGGCCCCATACTCACAGCAATTGCATGAGGCATAAGGTTTTTTTTCTCTGCATTTCTTAGCACCTCCTCTATTAAAACCGATAAGGTGGAAGCATGTGACTTTTCCTCAGATGTCTCTTTCACAGCAATGACTTTGCCTTTATCAGCAAGAGATACAGAACATACTTCTGTAGCAGTTTCTATTTGTAGAATAACAGACATTAGGAACAAAAATACGAATTCGGTTGATTCCCTCATCATTGAAAATATGAATTTAAAAGGGGAAAGGCGAAAGGGATATATATTAATTACTCTATGGTGAAAAGTGTATATGATGAGGGTCTGCCATTTGCCCAACAAAGGCCAGAACACCATAGAAAAAAATACAATATACGGCAATAGAATATTTACAGGTTTAATTAAAAGTATTTCTGTGAAGAAAAAATAGAAATGAATTGTTACAGAGGATTAAATTTGCAATACGTTATGAATGGAAATGAATTGGAATCGAATAATTATCAAATCAAAATTGAAGGGATTGGTACTGTCAGATTAAAAAGAAGTAATAAAGCCAGGTATCTGAGATTGAAAGTACATCCTCATCAGGGAATAATAGTAATTGTTCCTCGCAATATAACTGATTCCAATGCTCTTAAATTTGTATCCCAGAAAAAGAACTGGATTGAAAGATCAATAAAAAAGCAAAACTCTTATAAAAAACAAACAACACGATTTACAGAATCTTCTTCATTTGCAACCCGTTCACATCAACTATTCCTTTTAAGACATCAGAAAAATACGATGAAATCAATTGTTAAGGACGATAAAATTGTGATATGGTATCCTGAGATCGCTAAGGTCGAAGATGATCGTATACAAAGTTTTATAAGAAAGACAATTGAAGAAACATGGCGACTGGAGGCAAAGAAAATTTTGCCTGTACGATTAAATGAACTGGCGAAAAAACATGGTTTTCAATACAATAAAGTTAAACTAAAAAATGCCAAAACCAGATGGGGAAGTTGTTCAGCTCAAAACAATATTAACCTGAATATTCAACTGATGCGACTCCCCGATTACCTCATTGAATATGTTATTCTTCATGAATTGATGCATACAAAGGAAAAAAATCATCAGGCCCGTTTCTGGAACCATTTTGAACAAATTTTACCCGGAGCACGTAAATTAGATAAGGAATTGAACCAATATAACTTATCCTTTTGGTAACACATCTCTGTAAAAAGTGAGATTTCTATGGTATTTTAATAAATCCATTGAATTTCAGTACAATTAATAAATTCTGGCAATGTTTTTGTATTATTGCAACCAAATTATCAGTAACTAGTCTTACTATGAATAAATTCATGTTAAGAGGCTTTGCAATTTTATTATTTCTCTTTTTTGGAATCTGCCTTTTCGGACAGAGTTCCAGACAATACATGAAAGCAGCAGAACAATTCATCGAAAATGGTTATTATGAGCAGGCTATTCAGCAATACAATAAAGCAATTGAAATAGATCCGCAAAATGGAGAAGCATACGAAGAACGCGGAAAAACAAATGAATATTTAAACCATCTGTCAGAGGCATCTGAAGATTTTCGTAATGCTGCAGTATTCGGAACAAATTCAGCTCAAAATTATTTTCATTCAGCAGAAATTTTATTTCATCTTAATGAATTTGATCATGCATTGGATAACATTGACAATGCAATCTCTCAAAAACAAAAATTTCATGAAGCTTATCTTCTTCAATGTGAAATCTATTTATCATTAAATGAATTTACAAATGCCTCAAAATCGGCAGAACTTGCAATTGATGCAAAGAACTCTGCTTATGCAAACTATCTGTCTGGTCTGACCAATATGCATCTTAACAATTACAAAGAAGCAGAACTGGATTTTGAAAAAGCCATTATAAAAGACAAGTTGCTTTTTGATGCTTTTTTGTCATTGGCAGAAGTGCAATTGCATTCTGGCAAAATTACATATGCGATTGAAAATTGTAATTATGTTCTAAGAAATGACAAAAACAATTTGAGGGCCTATTTGATCCTGAGTCAGTGCCATGGCAATAACAAAGAATTTGATGCCGCTATATCGGATATTTCAAAAGCAATTGTGCTGGATACTGCCAGGTCAGAATATTTCATGCTGCGTGGCGAATATTATTATAATTATGCTCAATATCAGAATGCAATCAATGATTTTACAGTTGCTCTTAATCATGATATTACCAATGTGAATGCCATGATGAAAAGAGCAAATGCATATGAAAAAATTGGGATGAAACCAAAGGCCGTATCAGACTATGCATTGCTGCTTAAGTTTGCTCCCGATATGGAACCTTCTGTTATTGATGAAGTTGAACAGAAGATTTATGAACTGAACCGGGAATCAAACAAGCCGGTTATCCATCTCACTGATCCTGCAATAAACTCAAGTTCGCAGTTACTTGTCCCGGAAAATAGGGATCATATCAGTATTGCCGGAAATATCGAAGATGAAAGCAAGCTGCGATTTCTTAAAATTAATAACGATACTTTGCTTAACGATCCTGACGGAAAACTAAAAAAAGAATTCTCAACAAGTATACGTACAAATGATCTTGAATTTGTTACGATCTCAGCATCAGATATATACAATAATTCCAGCACTGTAAGCTATGCGATTGAAAGAATAGAAACTCAAGCTCCTCATATTTTTATACGTAATCCCTACGTTGGCGATGATGGAATAATTTCAATCAGGTCTGACGATAATTACTTATATATCGACGGCCAAATAGAGGATGAAAGTTTAATATCTTCAATTAAAATTGAAAATGTTTTGGCAAGCTATGCTCCCGGCGATTTTAATCCAAGATTCACTGCAACACTTGATATTACGAAAAAAAACCGCATAAACATTACTGTCATAGACAAATATGGAAATGCAAGTGAATCAGAATATTTACTCCGCCGTGACGGGAAGATTTTAAGTGATGATAGTCCAATGGGGAAAACCTGGGTGGTACTGATAGAAAATTCTGAATACAAAGATTTTCCAAATTTAAAATCTCCTTCTCAGGACATTCTACTTATGCAACAAGCTCTTTCAAGATACAGAATAAACAAGGTAATTGTGAAAAAAGATCTCACCAAAAGAGAATTGGAACGTTTCTTTTCCATTGATCTGAGGGATTTGATAAGAGCAAATCATGTGAATTCATTATTCATCTGGTTTGCAGGTCATGGGAAAAATAGTAATGGCAACGGGTATTGGATACCTTCTGATGCTACTATGGATATAGAATTCAGTTATTTCAATATCAATGCTCTTAAAGCATCCCTTTACTCTTATACCTCTCTTACTCATTTACTTGTGGTGAGTGATGCTTGTGAAACAGGACAGAATTTCTGTCTCGCACTGAGAGGCCCGATAGATGGAGCTGCCTGTTCCAATACTCAACTCGCATTAAAAAAATCTTCCCAGGTCCTTACCTCTTCAGGTACAGGTTATGCTTACGATAATTCTCTTTTTACACGTGCTTTTGCTAACACATTATTAAACAATGAAGATGATTGCGTTACAATAGACGATATAGCAAAACGTGTAAGTATTATTCTGCGAAACAGTTCTCTTCAAACACCGGAATTTGGAAGAATAAAAGGCCTGGAAGATGAATTAGGTTCCTTCTTTTTCATTACACGATAGTGTTCATACCGTTCAATTTCTGGTCTCATTTATCCAAGCATAAAAAATATCTCCTTAACTCTTAAGGGTATCTATTGCTTTGTTTGTCTTACAATTGTATAAGAACACTGAGAAAATGGACCTGAATATCCAAGAAATCCTGATCGTGTTAACAATTTTTCAACTGTTGGTATTCTCAATTCTTTTATTTACGCTAACAAAAGGAAACAGAATCAGCAATTGTTTTCTTGGATTATTCTTTTTTACATTGGCATTTAACATTTTTAATTCTCTTGTATTTAGATTATTTGATTTTTTCATTAATAATTGTATATATTTATTTTACGTTGGATCATCTGCAGCTTTACTTTATGCTCCTTTGTTTTATTTTTACATTCTTTCACAGGCTCCGCATAAAATCGGATCTTCCAGAATACCCATTCTGCATTTAGTTCCCTTTGCGTTACTGACAATTTATATTGTTGCCAATTTTTCAAGGCTTCCTGCTCAAGCCAAAAAGGAAATTTTATTATCCGGTGGATTGTTTTCTGCAGTTCAATACAATGTTCTTGTTGCCGTTGTTCATATCCAGGTGTTTGTTTATTTCATTCTTACTATGAAAAAAATAAAATCCTATAAACTTAAATATCAGGTATCTTCCAAAACGAAGCATTTGTGTATCAAGTATATTTTATCCGGAATAACCTGCTTATGGGTAATAGACTTATTCCGTTATATATCTAAACTTTATATAACTCAAATTAAAGTTCCGGTTGAAATTTCACTTTATATTGGATTCATCGTGTTTTGTTTTTTGTTTATTCAGAAGATTTTCTCTCAGCCATTTATGTTCCATATTAGTGAAAATCCCACTGAGAATAAAAAACAATCTCTTTCAGACAGAATTAGAAAACAATATTATCAGAAACTTTTGGCCTGTATGAACAATGAACAGCCTTTTCTTGATCCTGAAATCAATCTTTCCAGTCTGGGCCAAAAAATATCTATCCCTCCCCGCTCTTTATCAGAAGTAATCAATACAATGGAAAGAAAGAATTTTTATGATTTTATCAATTATTATCGTATTAAGGAATCCGAAAAACTATTGACAACTTCCTCCGGAAGAGAAAAGACAATCCTGGAAGTTTTATACGAAGTAGGATTTAATACGAAATCAGCTTTTAATATTGCCTTTAAAAAACATACAGGAATGACTCCAACAGAGTATAAAAGAAGAAATGAATTCATTAATCCGGTTAAAGAGAAGCCGTTAAACTGTACACAATCATGCATTACAGGTTAATTTTATATTTTAAATTATTTCTTTAGTTAAATGAATATAATAATTGAATTTCAGGTAATTATATATTTTATTTAATCAATATGGTTTGTAGAAAAGCGATTCCCATTGATTGAAAGAATAACAACAGAAAGAAATATAAATCAGAAAGAATCAGCCAACATGAAATAATACTCCCGGTCGAACCAGTGATCGTATTGCAGAAATGATACTATCCGGATCGAATCCGCATTCTTTATACAATTCACTTTGTGTTCCCTGATCAATAAATCGATCAGGTACACCAAGTCTTTTTACCTGGATCTGATACGCATTTTCACACATAAATTCTATCACGGCACTGCCAAAACCGCCAACTATTGT
Source organism: Bacteroidales bacterium (assembly GCA_016935615.1). GTDB lineage: Bacteria > Bacteroidota > Bacteroidia > Bacteroidales > UBA10428 > UBA10428. The sequence goes on along the minus strand of JAFGQO010000057.1, from coordinate 28,851 downwards.
TCCGTCTTCCACTGTAATGATACGATCAAACTGTTTAAAAATACTGTGTAAAATTTCTTCATCCAATGGCTTGGCATATCGCAAATCATAATGTGCAATACTTATCACAGGAGAAGTATTCAGCCTTTTTAATGCTTCCTGTACCAAATTTCCCGCATGCCCAATAGAAAGAATTGCAATATCCGATCCTTCTTTTAACTTACGGGCCTTCCCGGGTTTCAATTCACTGAAAGGCTGATGCCAGTCAACTCTTTGTGCTCTACCCTTTGGATATCGTATCGAAAAGGGTCCGTATTTACCCAATTGAGCAGTATACATCATATTTCTTAATTCAATTGCATCCATAGGAGCAGCAACAATCAAATCCGGTATACTTCGCATATAGGCGATGTCAAAAACTCCGTGATGTGTAGCTCCGTCTGAACCAACCAGACCTCCCCTGTCAAGGCAAAAGACTACTCCCAGTTTCTGCAATGCCACATCATGTATAACCTGGTCATAAGAACGTTGCATGAAGGAAGAATAAATGTTACAAAACGGAATAAGTCCCTGAGAGGCAAGTCCAGCTGAAAATGTAACTGCATGCTGCTCTGCGATACCGACATCAAATGTTCGTTCCGGCAATTCATCCATCATTATTTTCAAAGAACAACCGGTAGGCATTGCAGGAGTAATTCCTATAATTTTTTCATTTTTCTTTGCCAGTTCGAGGAGTGTGATCCCAAAAACATCCTGAAAAAGTGGCGGCTGAGCCAAATCTGATTTCAGTTTAACAATTTCCCCGGTATCTTTATTGAATTTACCCGGTGCATGAAATTTTGTTTGATTCAATTCAGCCTGTTTAAAGCCTTTCCCTTTTTTCGTAAGTACGTGCAATAGTTTTGGCCCAGGTATATTTTTCATGTCATCAAGAATTCTGGCAACATGCAAAACATCATGTCCGTCAATCGGACCAAAGTATCTGAAGTTTAACGCTTCAAATAAATTGCTTTGTCTGAGAAGAATGGATTTTATACCATTTTCAAGCTTTTGAGCATATTCCCTGGCGTTTGGTGCGATTTTATTGATCTTGCCCAGTACATTCCAGATGTCATTTTTAAATCTGTTGTAAGTTTTAGAAGTCGTAATATCAACGAGGTATTCTTTAAGTGCTCCTACACTCGGATCAATAGAAATATTGTTGTCATTGAGTACAACCAAAACATCCGTATTTTCAATTCCTGCATTGTTTAATCCTTCAAAAGCCAATCCTCCTGTTAATGAACCATCTCCAATCACAGCAGCCACATTTCTTTTAATTCCCTTCTTTTTATCGGCAACAGCAATACCCAAAGCTGCTGAAATTGAAGTTGATGCATGCCCTGTACCAAAAGCATCGTATTCACTTTCATTCATTTGCGGAAATCCACTTATTCCTTTGTATTTACGATTTGTATGGAACTGATCTCTGCGGCCTGTTAATATCTTGTGTGCGTATGCCTGGTGTCCTACATCCCAGATTATTTTATCGAAGGGAGTATTGTAGGCGTAATGCAAAGCTACTGTAAGTTCAATAACTCCTAAGCTTGCACCAAAATGTCCCGGATTATTTGAAACTTCATCGATAATAAACTGTCGCAATTCTTGACTTACCTGCACCAATTCTTCAATCTTCAGTTTTTTCAGATCGGCAGGACTATCAATTTTCTCTAGAAATGGATATTTTGAGGTCATACGATAAAAACAAAATCGCTCAAAGTTAATAATTCTTAATGAGATAGTTTGAGTAGACACTTCGGTTCTTGTAATTTCGTTTGTTTAAGCATAATAAAGCTGTGATGAAGACAACACTTATTAAATTTACTATTGTAATTCTTTATATCATTCTGTTATCCGGTTGTGTGCCTCCACAATATGTATCAGAAATAGAATCAGAAAGAGATAATTGCAAAACTATCAGAGAAGAACTCTGGATTGAAAATGAAAAATTAACTGTTCAAAATACGGAACTTCAGGCTGATCTTGAATTTGCAAAGACAGCAAAAGCAAGAATGGAAGAAATGGGTCTGAAAAATGCTGAAGAACTTAAAAATCTTAAAGCACGTCATAGTCAATTAAGTAAGCGCTATAACGAGCTGGAAGATGCACACAAAACCCTGATCAATGGCAGCGATGCCGAAACCCGTCAATTACTGGGAAGACTGGAAAATACTCAGAAAGATCTTTATCAACATGAAGATCAGCTCAATCAGGCAAAAATACAACTGGATAAAGAACGTGATGAACTGAATGCATTAAAAAACGAATTGCAAAAGCAAAATGCACAACTTCTTGAATTGGAGGATATGCTTACTGAAAAAGACAAAGAGGCGGAAGCATTAAAGCAAAAGCTTTCTGCGGCTTTGACGGGATTTGAAAATCAAGGACTTACTATTACCAAGAAAAATGGTAAAGTGTATGTGTCACTGGAAGAAAAATTATTGTTTGGAAGTGGCAGTACTCAGGTTGATGCAAAAGGAATTGAGGCACTTAATAAACTTGCCCGTGTTTTGGAACAAAATCAGGATATTTTTATTATGATTGAAGGTCATACTGATGATGTTCCTGTAATTTCCGGGTCAAAATTTGAAGATAACTGGGATTTAAGTGTTCAGCGTGCAACAGCAATCATTCGCATACTTCTCGATGGATCTTCCATTGATCCAAAGCGATTAACTGCTGCAGGAAGAGGAGAGTTTATGCCTGTTGATCCTAGAACAACAGCCGAAGCAAGACAGAAAAACCGGCGAACGGAGATTATTTTGACTCCAAATCTCGATGAAGTATTTGAATTGCTCGAATAAAAGAAAAAAAAACAATACAGATTTTATCCAATCATCTACACAGTCATAATGTCTACTTCTTTGGCTTCAATTAATTCATCCACCTTTTTGATGTAATCGTCTGTCAGTTTCTGAACATTTGCTTCCGCATCTTTTTCCATGTCTTCCGAAAGACCGTCCTTTTTCATTTGTTTTAACGCATCATTGCCTTCACGTCTTGCATTGCGTATGCTAACCCGTGTATTCTCTCCAAGATTCCTGATTTGTTTTACCAGATTCAATCTTCTTTCCTCCGTTAACGGAGGAATGTTAATATGGATCATTTCTCCATTATTCACAGGTGTAAGGCCAATATTAGCAGCAAGGATAGCCTTTTCAATCGGTTCTACCATCGCCTTTTCCCAGGGTTGAATCACGATGGTTTTGGCATCGGGTGTATTGATATTGGATACCTGATTCAATGGTGTCACCGAACCATAGTAATCTACTGTAATGCCATCCAGTATATTTGGCGTTGCTTTCCCGGCCCTGATACGCAAAAGTTCATCCTCCAGGTGCTGAACAGCTTTCGTCATCATTTCTTCAGTAATTTCAAGTTGCAATTGAATGTCTTCTTCCATGGAACTTTGTTTTACACAATAACAAAAATAAAAAAATATTCATACCCTGCTATAAAACAATACATTATTGATTATTAACAAATGTGCCAATCATTTCACCTTTTAATAACTTCAACAAATTCCCTTCAGTATTCATATTAAATACAATTACCGGTAAATTATTTTCAGAGCACAAAGTAATGGCAGTGAGATCCATAATTTTAAGCTCTTTTTCATACGCTTCTTCAAAAGTTAATTTATCATAGCGAACAGCAGATGAGTCTTTTTCAGGATCTGCATTATAAACGCCATCAACGCGCGTACCCTTTAATAATACTTCTGCTTCCATTTCGATGGCTCGTAATGTTGCTGCTGTATCTGTTGTAAAGTAAGGATTCCCCGTTCCAAAAGTGAAGATCACAATCTGTTGGTTTTTTAACGCTTCCTCAACTCCGTCTTTTGAATATCTATGTCCAACAGGAGACATTTCAATAGCAGTAATCAATGTGCTTTGACAATGCAATGATTCCAGTGCAGATTGAATAGCCAGTCCGTTAATCACAGTTGCCAGCATTCCCATATAATCTCCTTTAACGCGATCGAAACCGTTTGATTCTCCGGTCATTCCTCTGAATATATTGCCTCCGCCAATAACAATGCCTATTTCAATTCCAAGTTCACTTGCTTTTTTTATTTGTTTTGCATATTCCATAAGGCGGTTTTCATCTATTCCATATTGCTTAATGCCCATCAATGCTTCCCCGCTAAGCTTAAGAAGAATCCTTTTGTATTTTGGCATGTTGAATTGTTTTTTATTCAACTAAGTTATATGAATTTCGAAACCGGGCAAAAAAAAGAGGGCCAATTGACCCTCTTTTTTCTTCGACTTAATGATCAGTTGGAAAGTGAATATCTTAAAAATGCAGTAACTGTAAGATCTTTTGCAGACTCCTGAAGGTATTGACGAACTGTTTTCTTGTTGTCTTTCGTGAAGTCCTGGTTTAATAATGTGCTTTCCTTATAAAACTTATTCAATTTCCCTTCTGCGATCTTATCTACAATGTTTTCTGGTTTTCCTTCTCTTAAAGCTTGATCTCTGCCAATTTCTCTTTCCTTTTCAACAACTTCTTCGGGAACATTTTCCTTGTCAATTGCAATAGGATTCATGGCTGCAATTTGCATTGCTATATCTCTTGCAATTTGTATTTCTGTTTTCTTATTGAAGCCTACCAGTGTGGCTAATTTATTCCCGGGATGTATATAAGAAGTAACCTGCTCTGCATCAATCTGTCCAAAATAAGCCAATTCAATCTTTTCTCCAATGATTCCAATTTGCTCGATAATTTTATCCTTAATTGATTTTCCCTTCAACTCAAGTTGCTTTAAGGAATCGAGGTTCTCCGGTTTTTTTTCTAATGCAAGGTCAAGAATTTGATTGGCAAAATTGATAAAATCTTCATTTTTAGCAACAAAATCCGTTTCACAATTCAACACGATCATAGCCCCGAATGTCCCTTCTTGATTAATTTGAGCAAGGGCAACTCCTTCACTGGCTTCACGATCGGCACGCTTGTTGGCTACTGCCTGTCCTTTCTTACGAATAATTTCTACAGCTTTTTCAAAGTTTCCATCAGCTTCCTGAAGGGCTTTTTTACAATCCATCATACCTGCACCAATAGCTTTTCTCAGTTTGCTGACATCTGCAGCTGATATTTGAGTCATTTATTCCTGTTTTTAGTATTTAATTATCTTCTGTTTCTTTTTCTGTTGTTTCATTTTCCGATTCATCCAACTCATCATCAGATTCATTCTTATCCGAGTTGTCTGATATCTTAGCCGGAGATTTTTTTGCTGATTGTTTATTTTTCTCTGTATTCTCTTTCGATACAGCTTCCTTCTCACGTTCCAGTTTTCTTTCCTCCAAACCTTCATGAATAGCCTTACAAACCTTATCTATAACAAGTGAAATTGATTTTGAGGCATCATCATTTGCAGGAATTGGAAAGTCAACCATATTTGGATCCGAGTTTGTATCTACCATAGCAAACACAGGTATGTTAAGCCTGTTTGCTTCCCTTACTGCAATGTATTCTTTAGAAATATCTACAACGAACATCGCGGCCGGAAGACGGGTCAGATCGGCAATGCTTCCCAGGTTTTTTTCCAGTTTAGCCCGTTGACGGGTAATTTGCAGTCTTTCACGTTTTGACATGTTATCAAATGTCCCGTCAGTGGCCATTTTGTCAATAGAAGCCATTTTTTTCACAGCTTTCCGGATGGTTGGAAAATTGGTCAGCATTCCTCCGGGCCAACGTTCAGTAACATATGGCATATTTACTTGTTTCACTCTTTCAGCAACCAGGTCTTTGGCCTGTTTTTTTGTTGCAACAAACAATATCTTTCGACCTGATTTTGCAATCTGTTTTAAAGCCGAGCAGGCTTCATCCAGTTTTACTGCAGTTTTCTGCAAATCAATAATATGGATCCCGTTTCGCTCCATAAATATATAAGGAGCCATGTTTGGATTCCACTTTCTTCTCAGATGTCCAAAATGCACACCTGCATCTAATAATTCGTTGAAATTTGTTTTCGGCATGTTTAATTTGTTTACATTCTATTAATTTGTCAACTCTGAAGTAGTTCCAACCGGAAGTCTCCCGAGTTTAGATACTAAACAATATCTTAAGTAATTAGCGCTTACTAAACTGGAATCTTTTCCTTGCCTTAGGTCTCCCAGGCTTTTTCCTTTCCACTTCCCGCGGATCTCTTGTAAGGAATTTATTTGTTTTAAGCACATTTTTCGTTTCAGGGTCAATTTTAACCAGTCCCCTGGCTATGGCCAGGCGTAAAGCCTCAGCCTGTCCTTTAACTCCTCCTCCCTGCAGATTCACCTTGATATCATATTTTCCAATTGTATTTGTGATTTCAAGAGGTTGATTCACAATATATTGCAATTGTCTGAAAGGAAAATATTCTTTTACGTCTCTATTGTTTATGCTAATATTGCCTTTGCCATCACTGATGTATACTCTGGCAATCGCAGCTTTTCTTCTACCTAAAGCATTTATTACTTCCATAAAACTATTTAATAGAATTTAATTTTATTTCTTTCGGCTGCTGAGCTTCATGCTTATGCTCAGGTCCATTATATACATAAAGATTTTTAAAAACAGCATTTCCAAGTCTGTTTTTAGGCAACATTCCCTTTACCGCATTTTCTATAACTCTGGATGGATTCTTTTTCATAATTTTTTCTGCGGTTTCTGATTTCTGACCTCCCGGATAACCTGAGTATCTGATGTATTCTTTATCCTGAGTTTTATTCCCTGTAAGTCTGATTTTTTCAGCATTAATAATTATTACATTATCACCACAATCTACATGAGGTGTAAAATCAGGTTTGTTCTTTCCCCTGATGATTTTGGCAACTTTCGATGCAAGTCTTCCCAAAACCTCATTGGTAGCATCTATGATGTACCATTCCTTATTCACAGTAGCCTTATTTGCAGACTTTGTTTTATAACTTATTGTATCCACTTTAAAACATTTATATTATTCCTGAGGGTTTTACCAAAACTACCCGATTTTTGTGGAGTGCAAAAATACAATAATTTTTATGAATTAAACAAGGGCTTTTCAATTTATTTTATTTGAATACAAACGGTCTAAAAATGCTTGTAAATAGGGCTACGGAATTGAGTTTGATACTTCCTGACTTTAAAGGTAACCTCATTTGTCAACAGGTATTGCTCACAGAATCAAATATCGGTTGATGATCCTGATTACAGGATGATTTTCCCCGGCTGGTACGGTGAATTCTATTTCATGAGTAAAACAGGTTCTGCAAATTGATATATTGCTTAAAAATACTGAACATTTAAACCTGGATAAAATGTTATGCCAGGTTGGATTCAGAACCTACAACCATTTCTTCATAGTTCAGGATTGTATAATTTCATTTTCATGTAAAATCACTTAATTTGCAGAGTAATTGTTGAAATCATGTTCTCACAAAAGTACCATCGTTATTTATTCCTTTTTGCCACTGCTCTTCTGGTAATAGGTCTGCCGGTTTCTTTTTTCCTGCTTAGTGCCGCACAAATAATACTGTTTGTTAACTGGTTGCTGGAAGGCAATTTTAAAAACAAACTCTATAGTTTAAAAACAAGAAAAGCTGTTTTGTTTGTGATCTCAATTTATTTTATACACTTTTTGGGGTTGCTTAACACAAATAATTTTTTCAGTGATCTTTACAGCCTGAGATTGTTATTCAGCGGATCAAATAGTACTGAGATACTTACCAATTTGAAAGAGGCTTCTTTACCTTCTAATTTCATTTATGCCCTGCACGATCTCAGGATCAAACTCCCTCTGCTAATATTGCCGTTAGTATATGGAACTTCCGAACCTTTTTCGAAAAATGAATTTAAATTTATCATCCATTTGTTCGTTGTTACTGTCCTTGTAAATTCATTTATAACAACTTTCATACTGCTCGGATTCTCAAATATCAACCTGATCGATTCCCGTTATGCTTCAATATTTATCTCTCATATCCGCTTCTCCCTTTTAATAGTATTATCGATTTTTGCCTTATGTTATCTTGTTTTTTCGAATCAATTCAGACTTTTTAAAGGAGAAAAAGCGATATCTCTGCTTATTATCGTATGGTTGATGTTTTTCCTGATTTTTTTAAAAGCCTTTACCGGCATTGTTATTTTCCTGATCCTTTTTCCTGTAGGTTCTGTTTGGTGCGCATATTTCCGGAAAAAATCAGGATCAATAAAAATGACTTTTCTGATCAATATGTTCTTAGCAACCGCAGTTATTTTCTATATTTTATTTTCATACTTCCGTTACAGCCAAAAACATGATGAAAACATGGAAATGCTAAAAGAAAAAACTCCCAACGGCAATCTTTATGTACACGATGTTTTAAGCGATAAATATGAAAATGGATACAAAATATGGATTAACGTTTGTGAAGAAGAGCTGGCTAAAGAATGGAACAGGAGGAGTCGTTTTGCTTATGACTCAATCGATAGCAAAGGGCAACCTATAAGAACGACATTGATCAGGTACATGACTTCCCTTGGCTATACAAAAGACTCCGTAGGAATAAATAAGCTTAATGAAGAAGATATTAAAATGATTGAGAAGGGTTATACAAATTGCCTCTATAAGAATAAAATTGCACTTTATCCCAGAATTTACGAGTTTTTCTGGGAAATTGACAGGTATAGGAAAAGTCACGACCCCAGTGGCCAATCCCTGGCTCAAAGAATTGAGTATGTAAAAACAGGCATTCATATTATCCGGGACAATTTTTGGTTTGGCACAGGTACCGGTGATGTTCAAAATACATTTCAGATGCAATACATTAAAGACGATTCAAAATTAAAGCTTAAATACAGGTACAGAACACACAATCAGTTCATTACTTTCTTTCTGACTTTTGGAATTTTTGGATTTCTCTGGATTCTTTTTGCACTGTTTTACTCTCCTGTTCTTGAAAAAAAGTATGGGAATTTTATGTTTCTTATGTTTTTCCTTATTGGTGTTCTCTCTATGCTGAATGAAGATACTCTTGAAACTCATGTAGGTGTTTCATTCTTTGCCTTTTTTTATTCTTTCTTTTTATACGCAATGCCCAAAGAAGATGATTCTCTGCAAAAGAATTGATGAATCGTTTTTTTGTCGGGATGTACTGGAAGTTGCTCCTGATCTAATCGGTAAAGTATTGGTAATCAAAAATGACAAAACCATTTCTGAATTTATAATCACAGAAGTGGAAGCATACAGAGGTGAAGAAGACAAGGCTTGTCATGCAAATAAAGGAAGAACCGGTCGTACGGAAATTATGTACCATTCAGGAGGACATATTTATGTTTATCTTATCTATGGTATGTATTGGATGCTGAATTTTGTTACAGGAAACAAAGATGAACCGCAAGCTGTTCTGATAAGAGGAATTGAGGGATTTGACGGACCCGGGAAACTTACAAAACAGCTTAAAATTGATGGTTCTTTTTATGGTGAAAATCTTTGTTGTTCAGATCGTTTATGGATTGAAGACAGAAAGCAAAAACCCGGTATTAATACTTCAAAACGAATAGGAATTGATTATGCAGGTGAACCCTGGGTAAGTAAACCATGGAATTTTAGGATTTCTTATCCAAAAAATTGTTAAGATATTTGGATCAAATGTATACTTGTATTTGTATTTGATTTTAAATTCGCGTTCTTTGTTGACAAGTTTATAACCATGCCTGATGAAAAAATATTCAACAATTAATACCCTGACCGGTTGGATTGTTTTCCTTATTGCTTCGTTCACCTACCTATCCACACTTGAACCAACAGCCAGTTTTTGGGATTGCGGTGAATTTATTGCCGCATCCTATAAGCTTCAGGTAGGACATCCTCCGGGAGCTCCCTTCTTCTTGCTTATTGGCAGAATATTTACGCTCTTTGCCGGAAATAATAAAGAACTCGTTGCTCTTTCTATTAATGCACTTTCAGGCCTTGCGAGTGCATTTACAGTTCTGTTTCTGTTCTGGACTATTACTCACCTGGCAAAAAAGATTATCGCCCAAGAGGATTCTCCTGATCTTTCAGAAAAAATTATTATTCTGGGATCCGGGATTGTTGGAGCATTAGCTTATGCATTCAGTGATACTTTCTGGTTCTCGGCTGTTGAAGGCGAAGTATATGCAAGCTCTTCACTTTTCACCGCGTTGGTCTTTTGGGCGATTCTGAAATGGGAAAATATAGCCGATGAAAAATACTCAAACCGGTGGTTAATTCTAATCGCATATATGATGGGATTGTCTATTGGTGTTCATTTATTGAACCTCCTGGCCATTCCGGCAATTGTGTTAATTTATTATTTCAGAAAATATAAGATTACAAAGCAAGGGATCTTAGCTGCATTAGGTATTTCCGCTCTGATCCTTGGAGGTATTATGTATGTTTTAATACCGGGTCTTATTAAAGTTGCAACAATATTCGAAAGGATCTTCACCAATGGTTTCGGAATGCCTTATTTTTCTGGGGTTATGATTTACCTGTTCATTCTTTTCGCCCTGTTGACATATGCCATTATCCGGACAACCCAAAAGAAGAATGTAATTTTAAATACCATATTCCTTTTTGTAACTGTTATCACAATTGGTTATTCATCCTATGCATTGGTATTAATAAGATCTGCAGCTAATCCTCCTATGGACCAAAATAATCCTGAAAACCTGTTTAACCTTTTATCATACCTTAACAGAGAACAATACGGTGACCGCCCTCTTATTTACGGACAATATTTTAATGCTCCCGGTCAGAATGTAGGAAACAAAAAACCTGTTTACGCTCCCATTAACGGGAAATATAAAATAATAAACTACAAACCTGAGTACAAATACGACAACTCTTTTAAAACCCTTTTCCCAAGAATGTATAGCTCACAACCTGATCATATCGATGCATACATGAGATGGACCGGAATGAAAATGAGTGATCTGTACAGAGTGCAGGTAGATCAATCCGGAGAAGTGATCAGAGATCGTATGGGAAATATCAGTTACGATTACAGGCAACCCAAGAAAAAACCGGGATTTTCAGATAATATTCTGTTTTTCTTTAGATATCAGTTGGGTCATATGTATTTCAGGTATTTCATGTGGAATTTTGCCGGCAGACAAAATGATATCCAGGCCCATTTTAAAGAGGAAATTAATAACGGAAACTGGATCAGCGGATTCAAGTTTCTCGATTCTGCCCGAATTGGCAATCAAAATGTGCTTCCTGATAAGCAATTAAACAACCGTGCACGCAACAGATATTTTTTATTGCCTCTTATCTTTGGAATCATCGGTATGCTATTTCATTACAAATACGACAATAAAAATTTTTGGGTTGTTATGTCATTGTTCTTCTTTACCGGAATAGCCATTGTAATATACCTGAACCAGTATCCGCTGCAACCGCGCGAAAGAGATTATGCCTATGCGGGGTCATTCTATTCATTTGCTATATGGATAGGACTGGCTGTTGCTGCTTTATACAAAACAGCTAGAGATAAAAATTTTGAATCTTTATCGGGATATGCAATCCGGGGATCAATTGTTGTTGTTATACTGGCCATTTTTGATTATGCCAATAACGGCAGATTAAGCTTCACATGGACAGCCATTTTCACACTATTCTTAATTCTGTTGTTGCTGTTAATCATGAAACTTCTGGGTTCCTCTATTAAGAACAATAAAACTCTGGCTTCGCTTATTCTGATTCTTTCTATCCCTGTGCCTGTCATCCTTGCTGCAGAAAACCGTGACGATCATGATCGTTCAGGGCGATTTGTTGCACGCGACTTTGCAACAAATTACCTGAATTCCTGCGAAAACAATGCCATCATCTTCACAAACGGCGATAACGATACATTCCCTTTATGGTATGTGCAGGAAGTTGAAGGTGTCAGAACCGACGTTCGGGTGATCAACTTAAGTTATCTTTCAGCTGACTGGTATATTGAACAAATGGAACGCAGAGCATATGAATCTGAACCAGTGAAGATGACCCTTACTAAAGACAAGTATCGTCAGGGCAAGCGCGATATAGTTATTCTTTTTGACAGGGTAGAAGGATATGTTGATCTGAAAGAAGCCATAGAGTTTCTTGCAGACGATGAATCTCAGCCATTGTCTCTTCCCGGCATTTCCGAGCCCAATTATTATATCCCTCAGCATAAGTTCAGATTATCCGCTGATTCGGCTCTGGTATTTGGAAACGGAACCATTAAACCAGAAATGGCTGACAAATATCTTCCGGAGATCCGATGGGAAATATCACACAATTACCTGATTAAAAACCATCTCATGGCTCTTGATTTTCTATCGGCCAATGAATGGCAACGTCCCATTTATTATGCCATTACTGTAGGAGATGAGAACTACATTAATCTGAATGATTTTTTTGAAATGAGCGGCCTCGCTTACAGAATTATCCCTGCTGTTACAACTGATAACATAGGATATGCAGGCGGAATCAATACCGGGGTAATGTTCAATAATATGATGAATAAATTCAAATGGGGAGGCATTGAAAATGAGAAGGTTTACCTGGATGAGAATTGTATGCGCATGTTTTCCAATATAAGACATAATTACAGCAATCTTGCCAAAGCCCTTCTGCTCAAAGGGAAAACCGATTCAGCCGAACTGGTTCTTGATAAGTGCCTGGAATTAATTCCAAACCGTGTTATCCCTTATGATGTATACATGCTAAACATGGTAGATACCTATTACAAATTAAATGAGCAGGAAAAAGCAAAGAATCTGGCAAATACAATACTTGAAAACACGTTCCAGGATCTTGATTATCTTGTAAGCCTTGACATGCCATTTTCAAATTATCTCATCATGGAAAAAAGGATCGTAGCGCACATTTTCAGAGAATTGATCAATATCAGTCATCTTAACGGAGATAAACTATTCAGTGCGGAGATCCATCAGCAACTGGAAAGTTACGGTCCCGTATTAAATAACATTTTCAGATAGAAATGGCTTACTTTCATATTTCAGGATGGATGAAGATGATGTATCCAGGATTGATATGGGATATGCGAAACACCCACAATACAATTTATCTCACCTTTGACGATGGTCCTACTCCTGATGTTACGGATGAAGTAATTGATATAATGAACAGGTATAATGCACAGGGTACTTTTTTTTGCCTGGGAAGAAATGTGGAAAGACATCCCGACATCTATGAGAGAATCATCCGGAAAGGTCATACAACAGGCAATCATACATACAGTCACCTGAAAGGCTGGAAATCAAAAAATGAGGAATATTATAAAGATATCGATCTGGCAAGGAATCAGATAGAATCTTCACTTTTCCGGCCTCCTTATGGTCAGATCCGCAGATCCCAGATAAAATACCTGAAAAATAAATACAAGATCGTTATGTGGGAAGTGATGAGTCATGATTATGAAAAAAGGATCTCTAAAGAGTTTTCCCTGAAGGCAATACTCAGATATACAAAAGAAGGCTCTATCGTGGTATTCCATGATTCGGTTAAAGCAATAGATAAATTGCGTTATATTCTTCCCCGGTTTATTGAACATTTTTCTGAGAAAGGGTATAATTTTGAAGCGATCAGAGATCGCTAAACAATGGAACTGAAGGATCTTAAGAATAAAAAAATAGTGATTTTTAGCCCTGAAATTCCTCCATCAGTTGCAGGTTCAGGAGTTAACGCATATTATTTTGCAAAATTTCTATCTGTTTATTCTTCAAATACAATGCTATGTCATCTCAATTATAATAACCAATTTCCAGCCTGGCAAAAAGAAAGCAAATTGATTATTAGCCGCCTTTTGTATTATAATAAAAACATCACAACTAAATTATTATCATTTCTTCCTCTTTTGTTTTCTTATTTTAAAAAGATCAAAAACAATGATATTATTATTATTTACAGTGGTTATTTAATTGGCTTTCAGTTTGTTATATTATTATCTCTTCTATTCAGAAAAAAAGTAATTTTTCGCTCTACTTTATTAAATGGTGATGACGCAATGACTTTGGTTTCAGGCGTTTTTTTACTAAGAAAAATAAATAAAAAATTACTGGGTAAAATCACACTTTATTTTTCTATCAATAAAGAATTCACAAAAAGATACAAGAAAATTTTTGACAATAAAGTACCTGTTTTTGAATCATTTCAGGGAGTTAATATAAATGTATTTCATCCTGTCTCAGTCAATCAAAAAAAAATTATCAGGAAAAAAATTGGTTTGCCTGATAATCATGTCGTACTGATAACCATTGGAAATCTGATCATGAGAAAAGGGTATCATTTGCTATTCCCCCAAATTGCAAAATTAACCTTCCCTTTCATTTACCTTATCGTTGGAGATTATGAACCAACACCTTTCCACAAGGTCTCAAATAAAGAAAAAATATTTATGAAATATCTTTACAATCTGGGAAATGCAGAATTGGGTAAAAAAGTTTTTTTTACCGGTCCCGTTTCAAACATTTCTGAATATTTATGTGCTTCTGATTTTTATATTCATGGAGCTTATAATGAAGGTACCCCAAATGTGCTATTGGAAGCAATGGCCTGTGGAATACCATCCTTACTATATAAATTGACAGGCCTTTCAGGTACTCTGATACATGATAATATGAATGCCATTGAATATATTGATTACGATCAAATCCCATCAATGCTTGAGAAGCTTTATAAAGACAAAAACAAGATGAGAAAAATTAGCCTAAACTCTTCGTTTGAAATTGCCGAAAAATATTCATTTGAGAAAGTAGCAACTCAATTATTTAAGCAATTGTATGCCTAATCAGAAAAAAATCTTTATTAATGCCTCAACTGTAAAAATATCCGGAGGATTAATTCTTGCTCAGAATATTGTTTCTGCGCTAATGAATAATTCTTCTTTTAAATTGCTGATAACTTGTCCGCATGACAAATTCTATCAACAACTTGAGGGTTATAATTCAAAATTTATTAAAGTCCCCGATTGGATGTTAGGGAGACTTTCCCGTTTTTTTCATGATTATTTCTGGCTGCCTTATCAAATAAAGAAATTTTGCCCAGACATTGTCTTTACCCTGGGTAACATTCCTGCCGTTACCAAATGTGTACAAATTTATCTTCATGATAATCCCTATATTACTGAACGATTTTTAACCAAAATACCATTATCTTTTTATACACTATCAATTCATTTTTTACGACGATATATTACCTATATGCGAATGAAATATGTCGACTGTATAATTGTGCAGACTACTTACCAGAAGGTGATGCTTAAAGCCAAACTCAAAAGGGAAATCCCAATAAAAGTGATTCGGCCTGGCATTCCGGATCATTTTAAATTCAAAAGTTCCAAAGTCTTGAATAATAAGATTAAGAGTAATTATTATAAAGTTGCATGCTTGTCAAGATATTTTGAACATAAAAATATTGAAATATTATATGAAGCAGCTATGCATTGCAATCAACAAGATCTGCCAATACAATTTATTTTGACAATTGAAAAAGAACATGGGAAAAAATCGAAAAAACTAATCGAAAGAATTAAGAATAATAATCAGAACAATCATATATTAAATGTAGGAGAAATCGAAAAAGAAAATGTTGCATTCTTTATGCATTCAATAGATGCACTTATTTTACCTTCATTTTTTGAAACATTTGGGATGAATTGTATTGACGCATGGTACTTTAAAAAACCATATTTTGTTGCTGATACACAATCTTTAAGAAGCAGTTGCAATGAAGCAGCTATTTATTTTAATCCTGAGTCTGCACAAAGCATAATCAATTCAATTGTTCCCGTGCTTGTTAATAAAGCTGGAATGAAGGAAATACAAAGGAAAGGAAAAGAACAATTGCTTGAATTGCCAAAATGGGAAAATTATGTTAAAATTTTAGAAGATTTTTCCTCATGAAGCTGGTTTTATTTCTTTCAATCAATCGATCTGGTTCGAACTTAATTTTAAATGAACTCAGTAAAAATCCTGAAATATTGGTTTGTCCTGAAGCTGAGGCCCTTGTGAATCATTTTTTACTCCACCAAAACAATTGTATTTCATTGAAAAGTTTTGAGCGAATTAAAAGGAAACTGGCAAATGATTATAAGTTTACTAACTGGTCATTAAATATTTCTTCACTACAACTAAATGATTCCGTTAAAACTTATTTTGATGCTTTTATTCTGATACTATGTAAATATCTGTATCAAGTTAAGCCAGATGCAAGAATAGTTATTTTCAGAGCAGAGAGACTATTTCAATTGGTAGATAATTTAAGCCGGAAAAATATTATTACATATGAAATTAAGGTTTTGTGCTTAATAAGAGATATTCGTGCAATTTATGCATCGCAAAAAAATACTGTTAATCCTGATTCCGGTAAAACAATGTCTTCTAATCCGATCAGAACAACAAAATACTGGATCTGGTATATTCAAAGTATTCAACATTTGAGTGGATTTTATTTCTATCAGATCCGTTATGAAAACTTTATTTTAGAATACAATGAATCATTAATTCAAATATTTAATATGCTTGGAGCATCTGTTAAGCCTTTAAAACCAACAGGAGATTTATATGAAAGAATGCTGGATCAACATAAGAAAATTCATAAAAACTGTACTAAGTATCCTATAGCTTCAAGAATTATAGCGTGGCAACAGAATTTATCAAAATATGAGATTGATTGCATTGAACATCTGGCAGAAAAAACTCTCATGAATTTGAATTACAGATTAATACATCCCGAAACCAACCCAATAGCATTATCCTTTTTACAACTTAAGTGGTATTCTTCATATATTACAGGAAAAATAGTAAGAAATGTCAGATACAGCTTCAAAAACTTGATTTATGGATCACCTTAGACTATATAATATTTTCTCCAAGCGATATTTAAAGTCTTGGGTGCTTGGATTCTTTATGAAAGAAAAGTTTAGCAAAATTGAAACTTACTGTATGTTTATCGGATATCAAAGAAGCGGACACAGTTATTTAGGTGCTTTGCTCGATGCGCATCCTAATATAATTATGGCAATGGAAGCTGATGCATTACACCTGATTAAAAAGGGGTATAACCGTAACCAGCTCTATTATTTATTAATGGATAGATCAAGGTATTTTACAAAATACCTGAATAATATCTGGACTGGTTATTCCTATGCAATACCAGATACATTCCAGGGGAAATATACAATCATAAAAGCAATTGGAGATAAGAAGGGCAGCGTAAGCACTGAGTACTTCGGTATGGATGAAAAATTGATCGATAAGTTAAAACAAATAGTTCAATGTAAAATAAAAATATTGCATGTTATCCGAAATCCGTTTGATAACATCTCTTCAATGACAATACGCCATTGGAAGCCCGATACTGATGATGCAATAAATTTGCTTATGAAAAAAATTGATCTCTATTTTAAGAAGGTTGAAATCAACAATACATTGAAAAAAGGCGGAAAGCTTGAAATACTCGATGTATATCATGAACAATTCATTGAAAAACCATTTGAGAATTTTAAAAAAATCCTGGATTTTATCAACATCAATGCAACAGATGAATTTATTCAAAAGTGTATTGCTAAAACTTATAAAACTCCTCATTACAGTCGGTTTGAAATAAATTGGCCCGGTAATCTCAAAGAATATGTACAGAAAAAAATCGATAATTATCCTTTTTTAAAACATTATACATTTGACAGAAAGTAACTCAGAAGACTTGTTTAAAGAGATTAAATCGCTTATAATACTGCTACGCAGGCAAAAAGGAACAGATATTGTATGGCCCCGATTTAACGATCTTGTCAATAATAAAATTGACCAGATATGTTCGAATTTTGATACACGTTGGTTGGTTTCAATTGCAGATACCTTTGCTGATTTTGGAACACCAATAGAAAAAAGAAATGCGATGTTCGTTAGCATAGTAGTGAATTTTGAAAAATTATGGGCTACAAATTTACTCATGTATGATGTACAACTTAACCAGGATAAATTGAATAAACTTAAAAAAAATCGAATTGTTAAACTCTGGGATGGAATGTATAGTTTTAATATCAATCACGGAGACATGGTAAATAACCTTTTTTTTCGAATCAGAAGGCTGATACAGGATACTCCCGTAATTGAAAAAATTTTTGAAACAGTACTTGATCGAATACTAAAAAATGATACAATTCTAGCCAATTTAAATACTTATCATCAGAGATTACTGGAGAATCCAAGAAAAATATCCATTGTGAAAGGAATCATCAGGAAGATCAGGATGTTCTTCAGAAATTACCGCTTATACTAAAGGTATCCTTTTTTTCAGTTGAATGATCATTGTAACAGAGTGATCCGTTATGCTTTGATAACGGGAAATGAAAATACATTATTTCTTTCCCTTCATTATTTACTAATTTCCCATTTCTCCATGTTATTATCCAATTGGTATGTCCCAATCTATATCTTCGCGTATCACTATCATAGATTTGTTTTTTAAATGTCTGAAGCATCCCTGATTGAACATAATAATCAATGATGTGATTAAAATCTACTGAACGCTCAAGTTTAGCAGGAATTTTCTTTTTATTAAGACTAAAATATGTGTGAAGTTTTAAAAAAAAATTGTTCTGCTTTAGTTGATATCGGAATCTGTTTTTTCTGACTTTTCTTATAATTTTTTTCCTTATTTTTTTTTCAGTAAGAACAATCCCTCCAGGAACAATGAATTCATCAAAGCAAAAACATTTACTGCTTTTAAATACATCTATATAATTAGGGGCCGATGAAAAAAGACCAGTAACTGATTCCTGATTTTTACAAAGACAAAAATGTCCCGGGAAAAAAGATGTATCCGGGGAAATTATATCATATCCAAATGCAATAGGTTCTGCAAGAAAAGAATCCAGATCCCCTAAAACAATGTCCAAATCGCAATACCCCCAATACATATAATCCTTGATCCACTCTGAAAAAATATATCCGAAAGCCGGCTTGAAATCACATATTTTATAGGGATGACAAATATTTGTATCGAACTGTAATCTATTGCTCAGCAATTTATTAAAGTCATCCAATGTAATCGGAATGATACGCACATTATATGGTAATTTGCTCCGAAAAGAAATGTCTGAAAAGATGATCCAATCATAATTGACATTGAATGCAGCACTTTTAAAAAAGAAATCAATCCATGTTGGTTCTTCACCAAAGAAAGGTAATATAAAACAGACCCTTTTCATTTTATCATAATTGTGAGTTATTAAATACATTTAATGCCGGTTGCACTAATCTCAAAGTTGATTGGTATATTATGTTTACAATTCACATGAAATTCCTTATTATTCTTTGACAAACGAAAATGAAATACAGGGATTTCCATTTGTGTATTAGTCTCAACCAATTTGTCTTTAGAATAACGAATGGTCCAGTTTTTCAAATTCTTCCGTTCGAAGCCTGCATCAGAAAAAATTAAATCACTCTCAGATACCTTAATCAATTTATTTTTTACTGCATACCATACAATCTCAGAAAAATCATGCGGGGCTGACATACTTTTTCTCTTATAATAAAAGAAAAGTTTAAATTTTAATTCAGTTAATGTATAAGAACCTGAAAATAAAAACCTGATTTGGTTTTTCAGTATAAATTTAATGAGAATTATTATTTTCCTTAATGTCAAGGGTCTCAGAGACTCCTTTCTGCATACTTCATCGAAACCTTCATAAATATTTGATTTAAAAATTTTTTCATAATCTAAGCCTATCCTATATAATGTATTCAACTGAGCATTATTTCTTACTAAGCACATGGGGCCTGAAATAAAATCCGAATAGCCTGAGATAAGATCATACTTATTCTCAATCTGTTGTTTAAAATAACTGCTGAGTTTCCCGAATACAATATCTGAATCACAGTATCCCCAATAGTCATATTTTTTTAAATCCTCGCTAAATATATTACCAAATGCAGGTTTAAAGTCACATACCTTGTATGGAAATTTAATCTCTATTGGAATCCCTGTTTTTGCTGAGGCAAGTATATTAAAATCGGAAATGCTGAATTTTTTAATTCTTATGTTATCCCCTATTCCGTCATAATGAATCTTGTTATCTGACAGAATAAGAAAATCAATATCAGAATTTAATTCACAGCATCTCAAGTAAAACGGGAACCACTTTGGCAAATCTCCCCAGTAAATATTTATAATACAAATAGTATTAGGCATTTCTTATTTTTGTAACTTATTAGCTGTTTATGAAAAATTAATAAGGTAAACTGTTTACAACTAAATGCAATCTGTTTAGTAATTATTAATAATTTTCACACAATTAAATAGTTCAATCTTTATCTTTTTTGCCCTTTAATTCATATATTTTGTAAAATTAATTATCCCATGAAAAAAACAGTTATTATACTTTACTTGCTATCGGTTTGTTTTATTCATGTTTTTGGGCAAGAATGGATCTGGTCCAATCAATTGCAAAGCAATGGAGATGTTTTCCCCAGTAGCAATATTTCCATTGATATTATTTCAGACAATTCAAACAATGTATACTATAGCGGACATTATGATTCAAATCCGTTGACAATTGGTAACATTACAATTCCCAATGCCGGGAATTGGGATGGTTTTGTTTGCAAATTTGATCCAAATGGTAATATTCTCTGGGCTGATGATATTGGAGGCTCCGGACGTGATGAAGCCACATCTCTGGCAATCGTGGGTAATTATGTTTTCGTAATTGGTAATTTCAGAAGCGATCCTGTTACATTTGATCCCGGGATTACTCTTCCGAATTACAACCATTATGATGTTTTCCTGGCAAAATACGATTTAAACGGGAATTGTATAAAAGCAACACGAATTTTTTGGGGTAATGATCCGGATAGGGTAAGGGATATGTATTATGATGCAACACTGAATAGATTTGTTGTTGTTGGGCATTTCAAAGCTGATATTAATTATTTTAATGGCAGTACGGATATCGTTGTAAATGCTCAAAGCAATAAAGATATGTTCATAGCACAGTTGGATACTGCCGGCACAGTTACACGCTTTAGAAATTTCTGGACAACAAATGATAATACAATCCTAAAAGATATTAATCCGATTCAGGGAGAAGGATATTATTTAAGTGGTGACTTAACTGGTAAACTGTTTTTTGAAATGAATGACTCAATAGCAGGCGATCTTGTAAATACAGATGCTCTGGCGCTTCGCATAGACAATTCATTAAACAAAGTGTGGGCCAGACGTGGTGGCGGCACCGGTTATGATCATGCAAATTCTTCTGTTTCCGACCAATATGGAAGTCTTTATCTCACCGGAAAAGTTGAATCAAGTGTTCAATTTGATAGCACAGAAACACTACTTAGTAGCCCAAAAACCGGCATAGGTGCAGGAGATATTTTCCTTGTAAAATATAATAAACAAGGTACTTTACGTTGGTTTAAGAGAAAAGGCGACATTGGTGAAGATGATGGATACGGGATTATTCAGTCTGAGAATTTGGTTCAGTTTTGTGGCAATTATGCTGGAACAGTTATTTTTAATATTGATACTCTTCGAAGTACTTCCATAACGGAATACAATACAAGCTTTGCTGTTTTTGATCTCACAGGTAAAGAAGTTGGTGCTCAGGGTATTGAGGGAGATAGCACGGATGTGGGTCGTGCAATAGCTTTTGATCAGAATAGAAATACAATTATCGGAGGTTATTCCAATTCCGATCCTTTAGTTATTGGTGATTCAATATTTTCAAATGGGAATAACCTGCGGAATGGATTTATAGCTTTATTTAGTTATCCCATGTTAGCTAGTTTTTCATATGTTGAATATATCAAATGCAATGGCGATAACAACGGCCGGCTTATCGTAACTCCCTATTTCGGTGTTGGCCCGTATACATATGAATGGAGCCATGATCCCGGCTTAAATGATTCAACAGCTTCTAACCTCAGCGCCGGGACATATTCGGTTACTGTTACCGATTCAAGGGATTCCACTGCATTTACTTCCACTATTCTGAATGAACCGCCTCCAATTACCATTACTCCTGTTATTACCGACGTAAGCTGCCATCCGGCAAACGGAACCAGCGATAACGGAAGTATAGATATCACTGCAGGCGGGGGAACCGGTCCGGGAACTTATTCCTATGCCTGGGAAGCTATTTCAGGATCGGGAATCAATCCTACCAGCGAGGACCAGACAGGCCTTACCATGGGAGAATACTGTGTGACTGTTACTGACGAAAATCTCTGTGCCGAAGACGATACTTTCAATATCATTCAACCCGATGAAATCCTTTTTACAGGTTCAAGCGTTTTGCATCATATTACCATACCCCCCGGAAGTAACGGAGAAGTTGACCTGACCGTATCGGGAGGAACTCCTGCTTATAGTTATAGCTGGACAGGGCCGCAAAGTTATAGTTCATCAAATGAAGACATCTCCGGTTTATCCATCGGAGGGAATTATACTGTTCAGGTTTCCGATGCCGTGTTAGCCCCAAATACGTGTACGGCAGATACCAGTTTCGTCGTTCTCAGTGACACTATGCTTATAGCTTATATCTCAGACAAAACAGACGTTGATTGTAAAGGAAACTTTACCGGTTCGGCAACAGTTGATGTTTCAGGAGGATCAGGCCCGTTCGTTTACTATTGGTCAAACGGAGCTACCAGTCAAACTGTAAATAATCTGGCCACCGGATTTTATTCTGTCACAGTAAATAATGCTACTGACACCTCCATAACCTCCGTGTTCATCGATGAGCCTTTGTATGAATTGTCATCCACAGTCGTTGGCACTGACCTTGTCTGTTTCAGGGACAATTCAGGCACAGCTAATCTTTCCGTTTCGGGAGGATCACTTCCGTATGCATACTTATGGAGCAACGGGACAACAACGGAAGACCTTATTCATGTGGCTGCATCTGATTATTATGTGACGGTAACCGACAAAAACGGATGCCAGGTAATTGACGGTGTTGCTATCGATGAACCCCCGGCCATGGATATAAGCATTTCTATTGATCAGCCGGTGTTATGTCACGGCGATATGACAGGTAGCCTTACAGCCACCGCAACAGGAGGTACCGGTACAAAAACCTATGTTTGGGATGACCCCGGCAACCAAACAGCCCAGACTGCCACCAACCTGGGAGGCGGTTTTTACAATGTTACGGCAACAGACTTGAATGAATGTGCTGTTGTTGGCAATGTTCAGTTGACGGAACCTGCCTTATTAACATTAACTCCTGCAAATTACAATATTTCCTGTGCGGGAGAGGAGGATGGTACAATAATACTTACAGTTAGTGGAGGAACACCTTCTTTCTCATTTGTCTGGTCGAACAACGAATTTACACAGAATATTACAGGTCTTGAAGCTGGAATTTATTCGGTTACAGTAACCGATCAGCACAATTGCACCGGTGTTCTTGCCGATATTGAAATCCTTGAACCAGAAGGTACAACACTGGTCTCTGAAGACGTTACAAATACATCCTGTTTTTTAACAGAAGACGGAATTATTGCAATTGATGCTGTAAATCCCGTGGGAAATCTTACGTATTCAGTCGATGGAGACACATACATTGACAATAACGGCGTGTTTTCAAATCTGCCCCAGGGAAATTATGAGGTTTGGGTAATGGACGGAGACGAATGTGAGCAGCTGCTTACTTCTCTGACTGTTGGTGGCCCGGGGCCTATAACCCTCGATACAGCCGTAACACACGCATCGGGAGTTCAGGGAGGAAGTATTGTTGTTGTGGCAAGCGAAGGATATGAACCATACAATTATACCCTGACATCATCAACAATTGAAAACAATAATACTACAGGAGAATTTACCGACCTTGCCCCGGATGATTATGAGGTATTTGCAACAGATAACAATTCCTGTTCTTCCGATACATTGTTAGTTACCATTTACCAGCATCAGCCAGGCAATGATCTGATAATCTTTGATGCCTTCAGTCCGAATGCAGACGGCAGGAACGATCTGTGGAACATCGTCAATATAGGATTGTACACCGATTGTAAGGTCATTGTTTTCAATACCTGGGGAAATAAAGTATTCACCTCAGACGGATATACCGAACCATGGGATGGAAAATACAAAGGGAAAGATCTGCCTGCAGGCACATATTATTACACTATTGATCTGGGAGATGGTTCAGAAATTTTATCAGGACCGGTAAGCATTGTCCGATAATTGTTCTAAATTAGAGTAACTATGCAAAAGTACATTACCATAGCGCTTGTTCTTTTCCTGTCAATAGAATTGTCAGCACAGCAAATCCCATTACTGAGTCAGTATACTCTGAACCATTATTCCATTAATCCGGCTGCAACGGGAGTTTCGGACGGTTTGCCGTTGACTTTTACTTACAGAAAACAGTGGGCAGGCATTAAAGGATCCCCTTCTACTCAATACCTTTCAGGAGACATGAATATCGCAAAATCAATGGGAGTCGGTGCAAAGTTTTTCAACTACCAGGCAGGTCCCATGAGAAAAACCGGAATGGAACTGACTTATAGCTATCATGTTGATCTGAATCCTGAAAATAAACTGGCTTTCGGATTATCAGGATTGTTTTACCAGTTTTATCTTGATAAATCCAGGCTTACTGTTGAAGATACTGACGATGATGTATTTAGCGGTGTAGACAGGATGGTAGTGGCTGATGCCAGTTTTGGTACGTATTTGTATGGAGAGTATTATTATGTCGGTATTTCAGTTCCACAGTTGTTCAATCGAAACATTGACCTGAAAACCGATAAGGTCTTACAGGAAAAGCAAGTAAGGCATTATTATCTTTTTGGCGGATATAAATTTTTTCTGAACAGGTATTTTACTCTTGAACCCTCTCTTATGTTCAAGTTTGTTGAAGCCGGTTTATGGCAGGTTGATGTAAATGCAAGGGCAGAATACAAAGAAATGTTCTCTCTGGGAGTGTCCTTCAGAAGTTCGGAGGCTATAATTGCTCAATTGGGATTTGCATATGAAGAGTTCTTCATCGGTTACTCTTATGATTTCGCAATTGGCGATTTGCATACTGCAACTTTCGGATCGCACGAAGTCTTATTGATCTACACGTTTCCAAATTTTATCCGTTAGAAAATCAAAAAAATTCGTGGAAAAGATATCCTAAGTGAAGCAGCTATATTGCCAGCTTAATTGCCGCTATATGCCATCTGTGAAATCCGTCCAGTATTCATCAGGAATTGCACAAGCAAATATTTCTTTTTTTCATTCCTTTAAAAATCTATCGTTTATCCGGCAACAATCCCTGAGAAATTATCTGTAACACCATGAAATAATTGATATTAACACGGTCAAAGCCAGGGGTACAAAGTATCATTGTAAAAAAACATTCCATCTCTTCTTTTTTAAGATCAGAATACTAAGTTTGTATTCCAAATTAACCTGATTTTGTTATGAACATATTATTACTGGGTTCGGGAGGTCGTGAGCATGCGCTTGCCTGGAAAATTTCACAAAGTCAAAAACTTGGCAGGCTATTTATAGCCCCGGGCAATGCCGGAACGGCTCAACTTGGAAAAAACATAAATATTGGTGTTAATGATTTTGAAAATATTGGCCGCTTTGCTATTGAAAATAATTTGGATATGCTTATTGTAGGACCTGAGGATCCGCTTGTTAAAGGAATACGGGATTTCTTTCAATCCGAGCCGGCACTCAAGAATATCCCTGTTATCGGACCAGGTTTAAAAGGTGCACAACTGGAAGGCAGCAAAGAATTTGCAAAGGATTTTATGTTGAGAAATAATATCCCTACATCAAAACATTTCAGTGTAACAAAAGAAATCCTGCATGAGGGCTTTTCTTTTCTGGAAAAGATGAATCCGCCTTATGTGCTGAAAGCCGACGGACTTGCTGCCGGAAAGGGAGTTATGATCATAGATTCACTGGAAGAAGCTGAAAAGGAACTTGAACTTATGCTTGAAGGAAAATTCGGACAAGCCAGTAAAAAAGTAGTGATCGAAGAATTTTTACAGGGAATCGAATTGTCTGTATTTGTAATTACCGATGGTATATCATATAAAGTTTTATCCGAAGCAAAAGACTACAAACGTATTGGTGAAGGTGATACAGGTTTGAATACGGGAGGTATGGGATGTGTTTCTCCGGTTCCCTTTGCAAACAATAACTTTTTAAAAAAAATTGAAGAACGGATAATCAACCCTACAATTGAAGGCCTGAAAAAGGAAAATCTGGATTATAACGGATTTCTATTTTTCGGTCTGATGAATTGCAACGACGATCCTTTTGTTATTGAATACAATGTACGTATGGGAGATCCTGAGGCTGAAGTAATTATGCCAAGATTAAAAACTGATCTTGTTGAAATTTTCGAATCTGTTACCAATAAGGAATTGAACAAATTAACCGTTGAATTCGACAACCAATCGTGTGCTACCGTTATGCTTGTATCCGGCGGATATCCTGAAGCTTACGAAAAGGGAAAGATCATTACCGGCCTGGAAAAAGTAAAAGACAGCATTCCGTTCCATGCAGGTACAATTCTGAAAGACGGAGATGTACTCACAAATGGAGGAAGGGTTCTATCCATAAGCTCATTGGGAAGAAATTTCAAAGAAGCAATTAAGATTTCATACAAAAATGCAGCCCTTATCGAATTTGAAAAAAAACATTACAGAAAGGATATTGGATTTGATCTCTAAACCCAAAATATATGAAAATAGGTAACAAGGGATTTTTCAATCCTAAAATCATTAAAGCCGTTGCTTTTACGCTGATAAGCCTTTGCATTATCGGTAGCATTGTATTGTGCATTATGGCCATCTGGGATTATGCCGACAGGGATACACTTTGGCGAATGATAGCTACTTTGGGTGTAATTGGTCTTGGCAGTGCTGTCTTTGCATTTATAAACGGTGTGTTTGGAGATTGAAAATAGTTGCAAGTCTCAAATCACTGGTCTCTGATTTTATAACTCAAATCTCAATCAACAAATCACAATGAATATCTGACTCCAAGATTCATAATCGGCAATTTGCCAATACATCAAACAAATCACAGTTCACCGATTACAGCTCACTTTAATTGCAATTAATCCTTTATCTCTTTTAATAATGCACTATTTTTGTTCTCTGTGAAATGAAATTTTTTCTCAGAAATGAAAAAACAGTATGATTTTCTGGTTATCGGATCGGGTTTGGCCGGACTTAGCTTTGCACTTAAAGTAGCGGACAAGGGAAAGGTTGCCGTGCTTACAAAAACAAACATTCATGAAACCAACACGTCCTATGCCCAGGGTGGTATTGCAGCGGTAACCTATAAACCTGATAATTACGAGAAACATATTCAGGATACAATGAAAGCAGGAGATGGACTTTGCAATGAAGAAGTTGTTCGCATGGTGGTAAATGAAGCACCTGCACAGATTCATGAACTTATAAACTGGGGTACACATTTTGATAGGGAAAAGAATGGAAAATTTGACCTGGCAAGGGAGGGAGGACATTCTGAATCCCGTATTTTGCATCATAAAGACGATACAGGAAAAGAAATACAACGGGCCCTTGTTAAAAGGGTAAAGCAGCATCCGAACATCGATGTGTATGAACATTTTTTTGCCCTTGACATTATTACACAACATCACCTTGGAGTTCTGGTGAAGTGGCGCTATACAAATATTGAATGTTATGGTGTTTATGCTTTGGACATACGGAAGCAAAAGATCGTAAAATTTCTTTCGAGAATAACCATGATGTCCAGCGGTGGAACTGGTAATCTGTACAGTACAACAACCAATCCCGCTATTGCTACAGGCGATGGTATTGCCATGGTATATCGGGCAAAGGGAACTGTTGAAAATATGGAATTTGTGCAGTTTCATCCCACCTCCTTATTTAATCCTAACGAACGGCCTTCTTTTCTGATATCCGAGGCTATACGAGGACATGGAGGGATACTCAAAACAATCGATGGCAAGGAATTCATGCATAAATATGATAAACGAAGGTCTCTGGCTCCCCGGGATATCGTAGCCAGAGCTATTGACCTCGAAATGAAATTAAGGGGAGACGATTATGTTTATCTTGACTGCCGTCATCTGAATGCAAAAGATCTGGTGAAACATTTCCCAAATATCAATGATAAGTGCAAATCTCTCGGGATTGATATAACAAAAGATTTTATTCCTGTGGTCCCTGCCGCACATTATCTCTGCGGAGGTATCAAGGTAGATAGGGATGGCTGTACTGTTATTAACCGCCTTTATGCGGCAGGAGAAACTACTTCGACCGGTTTGCACGGGGCCAATCGTCTGGCCTCCAATTCCCTGCTCGAAGCAGTAGTCTATGCACATAAAGCTGCAAAACATGCCCTTAATCATTTTAAAAAGTATGAATTCAACAAACAAATCCCTGACTGGAATGATCACGGCGTGCGTCACCCCGAGGAAATGGTTCTTATCACGCAGAGCTACAAGGAAGTACAACAGATTTTCAGTGTATACGTGGGAATTGTACGTTCAAACCTGCGTTTGAAACGTTCACTTGACAGGCTGGAAACAATCTTCCACGAAACAGAACGTCTCTACCAAAAATCAGTCCTGAGTGTTCAATTGTGCGAACTTAGAAATCTTATCAATGTAGGATACCTGATCATTAAATCTGCCATGCATCGCGAAGAGAACCGCGGTTTACATTACAATATTGATTACCCTCCGACAGATGAAATTAAAATAAGCTATTAAAACTTCCTCCTCTTTACATAACGAAATTATACATTCCATGCACTGGCGTAGTTACTGAAGTTGCTATATTAACGTGAGTTCGAAATAAAAAACCTTAAGTATCAATTATTTAAAAAAGCTTTTTAGTGAGTTCTTTGTGTTTTGGTGACTT
>JAFGQO010000056.1 GCA_016935615.1 Bacteroidales bacterium | reverse complement strand
TCCTAAATTACGACTACTATGGCTCAGGTAAAAAAGAAAAAAGGTACTATTGCCATATTGACCGGCGGAGGTGATGTCCCGGGTCTTAATCCTGCGATCAGAGCAATTACCATACGTGCACTTCGCGAGGGCTATCAGGTGTTGGGGCTTCGAAGAGGATGGGGTGGTATTCTTGATTTTGTAAGAGATAAAAAAGCTGACAACAGCGACAAGTATTTGGTCCTTACAGAAGAAATCGTAAATAAGGCTGGTCGTACCGGAGGAACATTTTTACATACTTCCAGGACAAGGCCTAGTCATGTTCCCAAGATCAATGTTCCCAAACATTATCAGGATAAGTATAAAAGTGAAATGAATGATCTCACACCCGAGATTATTAAAAACCTTGAATACCTGGGAATTGATTTTTTGATCCCCATTGGTGGAGATGATACATTAAGCTACGCAGTCAGACTGTATTCCGAAGGTGTGAAAATTGTTGCCATACCAAAAACTATGGACAACGATGTTCCGGGAACCGATTATTGTATAGGATTCAGTACTTGTGTAACACGTACAATCCAGATGTGCAATACCCTTCGAACAACTGCCGGTTCACATGAGCGAGTATTGGTCCTTGAAGTGTTCGGCAGATATGCAGGTTTTACTGCAATGTTGCCAACCATGGCCGGTGCTGCCAACAGATGTGTTATTCCTGAATATAAATTTGATATTGAAAAACTGACTTCCCTTCTCATCAAAGACAGGAATTCAAATCCGAGCCTTTACTCAGTTGTATTGGCGTCCGAAGGAGCAATGTTTGCCGGAGATGGTGAAATGATTTATCGCTCTGTTGAAAAAGATGCATACGGACATGCAAAATTAGGAGGTATTGGAGATGTGATTTCTGCAAAAGTCAAGGAATTGTCACCGAAATTTAATCACGGAAAAAGGGTTAATGTTATTAATCAACAGTTGGGATATCTGGTGCGCGGAGGTGATCCGGATGCTATTGACTCTATTGTGCCTATGGCATATGGTAATCTTGCACTTGATCTTATATTAAAGGGCATTCACGGACGATTGGTAGTACTTCGAAACGGAAGATATGACAATGCCCCAATCGACGTGGTTACAAGTACAAATAAAAAAGTTGATGTCAAAAGACATTACAATACGGACCGTCTTCGTCCGTACTATAAGAGCTTTGAATTTCAGCCCTTATTTATAATGACGGGTAATCAATGAAGCTCCCCGCCGTGCTCAGTCGCACGCTGTCGCTGAAGCTTTAGCGTAGACGCCATAAGCTATGGCGCAAGCGACAAACATACGGGGTTATTTTCATTTGGTTTTTATCAATATCATTTATCGAACATGGAGCCATGCACCTGCTGTAACAGATGCCCTGAATTCATCAATCTCACTAACACCCTGTTGAAAGTTATTGTATGATTTTGCCGATACTCTGTAGAAACCGTTTGAAGCTTCTATAATCTGAGATTGGTATCCCATCTCCTGAATTTTTTCAGCATACAATTCTGCAAAATTTTGATTCTGAAAACTGCCTACTATCATGAAATACCTGCCATTGCCATATCCTGTCTGTGGTTCTTGCACGACCGGTTCCTCAACCAGTAAAGATTCTTCCGGTAATAATGCATTTGTATCAACGACCTCCGGTTCATGTTCAATAACAGGCATACTCAACAAGGAGTCAGGCCCTTTGTTGAAAAGAGGATGTTCCTCAAAAAAATTGCAGCTATTCAGTAAGACAAAGCCCAAAAGTGCTGTCAGAAATAATATTAGTCTCATGATCATAAAATTTACACATTCAAATTACAACCTAAATAATCTAAAACCAAATGATTAATTAACAATACTTCTATAAAAACTTATCGTAAGCTCATCAAAGATATTGATAAAAAACCAGTTAAAGATAAATTCATACTGCTTTAACGATAGACAATTGAAAATTGTTACTTTCAATAAAAAATAATTTTCACAACAATTGTATAAGCAAATCCTTATAAAATCATAAAAACAGGTACTAATTTTTTACCTTAGTCTTAAAAAAAGGAAATGATAGATCTATCTGCTCATTACGGAAGTCTGAAGATTAATACTCCTGTTGTTGCAGGAAGCTCAGGATTAACAGACAATATCGACACCTTAACTGAGCTGGAAAAAAATGGAGCAGGGGCAGTTGTTCTTAAATCCTTGTTTGAAGAGGAAATAATAAGAGAGATGCAGTCCGGGCTTAATGCAATGAGTTCACCATCATTTATTTATCCGGAGACTCTTGAATTTTATGATTACTTTAACGGGCCCAAAGAGTCAACTTCAGGATATCTTGATTTGATCAAAGAAGCCAAATCCAGATTAAAAATTCCTGTTATTGCAAGCATCAATTGTATTGATGCAGAACACTGGACTTATTTTCCTCAGCAAATTAAAAAATCGGGTGCTGATGCACTGGAGTTAAATATATTCATACTTCCTGCTGATCTGAGCAAAACAAATGACTATTATGAAACTATTTATTCCCGGATCATAGAAGCCGTCAAAAAACAGGTTGACATACCTTTGTTTATTAAACTTAGTCCTTATGCCACCCATCTGGCTAATTTTCTTCAAAAAATATCAGAAACAAAAATTGACGGATTGGTGCTATTCAACAGATTTTACAATCCGGATATAGATATTGATAAAATGGAGATGAGCAGTGGTCCTGTTTTAAGCTCATATACCGATATCCATCAGTCCCTTCGCTGGGTAGGTATTTTGTCTGGACAAATTCACTGTTCGTTGATCGCATCAACCGGAATTCATGATTATACGGGAGTAATAAAACAAATTCTTGCAGGAGCGAGTGCTGTGCAGGTAACATCCACACTTTATAAAAATGGGATTCCCTATCTGCTTAAGATCATTGACGATTTAAAAAGCTGGATGCAAAAGAAAAACTTCACTTCCATAAATGATTTTAAAGGAAAACTTAGCCAGGTTCAATCCCAGAATCCAGCTGTATATTCCCGTGTACAGTTTATGAAGTATTTTCGGGGATTCCCGAACGGATAAAAATAATAATCTGCTGTATCAGAATCTTATACAGAATATCGGAACAATTATACCAGATCAACCGCATCCTCAGGCATCCAGTGAGCGTCCCTCCCATCCCATTTTACATTGCAACCTATAGGATTTGTTTTGATTGTACTAATGTTTCGACCTTCTGTCAAGTCAGCCAGTGTACGATCCAGATCATTCACAGTTATACGGGAAGGATCTCTCGGATTATCAACACCTCTTCCGGTGTAAACAAGTTTCCTGTCTTTACTGAAGACATAAAAATGGGGAGTTCGTAAAGCTCCATACTTCAAGGCGATCTCCTGTGTCTCGTCGTATAAATAAATCCAGGGGAACGAATACTGTTCCATCCTTTTTACCATATGATCAAAATCGTCTTCCGGGTAGGTATTTGGACTATTCGAGTTAATTGCAACAAATCTGACACCTTTATCTTTGTATTTCAATGCGGTCTGCCTTGTGATTTCATCCGAGCCCAATACATAAGGACAATGATTGCAGGTAAAAAAAATTACCAAAAGGGTTGAATCACGAAAATCAGAAAGGCTGTAATAATTACCATCTGTTGCTTTCAAATGAAAATCGGGGGCCTGATTTCCAATTTCCAGAGTATATGCCATAATCATTAAGTTTATTTCTTTTCCAAAATAACAAAATCAGACGGATTTTGTTTGTTGTTTTCCTTTAAAACATGCAATGTACAGATTATTAAGCAGTAAAACATCCCGGATTTTAATCACCTGGAATTACTCATTGATTTCAATACAAAGACTATTCATCAAGTAAAACAATCCTCTTCATCCTGAAAACGTAAAGATCAGTAAATACGTTTTTTATGGATTACGTTTGGAATAATTATACGGCCCTTATAGCAGAAGATGATCCATTGAACTATAAATACATTGAATTGCTTCTCACAAAACGAACAGGCATAAATATTTTATGGGCAGCAGATGGTGTTCTTGCAGCCAATATGTGTAAAGAGAACAGGAATATAGACATTGTTCTTCTTGACCTGCA
Organism: Bacteroidales bacterium; assembly: GCA_016935615.1. GTDB lineage: Bacteria > Bacteroidota > Bacteroidia > Bacteroidales > UBA10428 > UBA10428. The sequence continues at coordinate 9,326 of JAFGQO010000056.1, read as the reverse complement.
GTTGCCGGAACTTGATGGCATAAATTCCCTGCAAATTATCAAAAAATACAATCCCTACCTGCCGGTAATTATTCAAACAGCAAATTCATGGAACAATGAAGAAGAAACCTGTGCTCAAGCCGGCTGTGACGGTTTCTTTAACAAACCTCTGAATATGGATCAATTGCTGCTTCATATGGATCAATGCTTAAGAACATATTCATTGATAAGGCATACCCAAATGAACTCTTAGCATACACATCAAATTGCATATCTTATTCCAGTCTTTGATTTTTACCACTACTGTTCCAACAATATGTTCCGAATTGTCCGGACAGAAATTTTTTCATCCTGATAAAATTCTGCCAGCCAATGAAGCTCCCCGCTGCAAGCAGACGGGGTATCTCCATATGATTTTCTTATTAATCGCCTCAAGAGACGTGGTATTTACCCTTGCTCCCGCTTTCAGCGGCATTGCCTGCCTGCCAGCCACAGGCGGGTAAACCGGCAGGCAGGTTCGACTAAAAAATTTCATTTCGTACAACTCATGAAATTTAAGTCTCACGAATAAACTCCATAAAATTTTTCCTTATCTTGGTATTTCTTAATTATAAGAATTACTTCAACATGAGAACGATTGTCAACCTATTCGAGAACAGTATTAAAAAATATGCAGACAATATTTTTCTCTGGCAGCATGATGGTAAAAAGTATGTCGGAACCAGCTATTATGAAACCGGAGTAAGAGTTCATGCACTTGCAGCAGGTTTGATGCTGACCGGACTAAAACATGGTGATAGAGTCACTCTCCTGTCAGAAGGACGTAATGACTGGGTAATAAGCGAATTAAGCATTTTATTTAATGGTGCAATAAATGTTCCCTTATCTGTAAGACTTAGTGAACCTGAAGAATTGCGTTTTCGTCTGAATCATTCAGGGACTAAAATGGCCATTGCATCAGGCCGGCAAATTGATAAAATTTTACAAGTAGCAGATAGTATTCCAACGTTGGAAACAATTATTTCACTTGATCCTGTTAAAAAGGAAAACAAATCAGTTCTTTATATTGAAGATATAGTAAACAAAGGAAAAGCATATTTAAAAACGAAAACAAAAGAATTCAGAAAAAAATATTTTTCCATCTCTGAGGATGATACGGCAAATATCTGCTATACTTCCGGAACAACTGCCGATCCTAAAGGGATCATACTGACACATAGAAATTATACTGCTAATGTTGAACAATTGAGTGCCTTGTATGAGATCCCCGAATGGTACACTACTTTGCTTATACTTCCATGGGATCATTCCTTTGCACATACCTGTGGTCTGTATGCAATAATGAAGTATGGTGCCAGTCTGGCTTCTGTGCAGGTTGGCAGCACACCCATGGAGACTTTGAAGAACATTCCAAAAAACATCAAAGAAATCAAACCGGTTTTCTTATTAAGTGTTCCTGCCCTGGCCAAGAATTTCAGGAAAAACATCGAAAAAGCCATTCAGGAAAAAGGAGGTATAACTGAAAAATTATTTCAGCATGCACTAAAAATTGCTTATAAATACAACGGAAACGGATGGAATAAAGGAAAAGGATTTAATAAAGTATTATGGCCTTCGGTTAAATTATACGATGCAATTCTATTTAAAAAAGTACGGGCAGGATTTGGTGGCCGTTTAAAGTTTTTTGTTGGCGGAGGAGCATTACTCGATATTGAACTTCAACGATTCTTTTTTGCCATTGGAATTCCAATGTTCCAGGGATATGGATTGACTGAAGCCTCTCCGGTAATATCTTCCAACAATTTACTAAAGGCAAAAATGGGTTCTTCGGGAACTCTGGTTTCTGATCTGGAATTGAAAATTTGTGATGAGCAGGGCAATACACTGCCAACTGGTGAAAAAGGTGAAATCGTTATTAAAGGTGAAAATATAATGAAAGGGTACTGGAAAAACGAAACTGCAACAAAAGAAACCCTGAAAAATGATTGGCTATATACCGGGGATATGGGCTATATGGATAACGACGGTTTTTTGTATGTACTTGGTCGTTTTAAAAGTTTGCTTATTGCTGATGATGGTGAAAAATTCAGTCCGGAAGGCATAGAAGAAGCATTTTCAGATAATTCACCCTTCATAGATCAATGTATGCTATACAATAACCAAAAACCTTATTCGGTTTGTTTGTTGGTTCCCAATAAGGAATCTCTAATGAAATATATCAGAGAAAACAATATTACAGAGGACGAAAAGTATGGAAAAGTGTTGTTACGATTGAATGAAGAACTGAATAAATACAGGGCCGATGGTGAATTCGAGAACATGTTTCCCCAACGATGGCTTCCTGCCGCAATCGGTATTCTTAGCGAAGGTTTTACTGAAAAGAACAGACTGATTAACAGTACAATGAAAATGGTGCGATCCAAAATAACAGATAAGTATGAAGAACTACTGAACTATTTATATTCACCGGAAGCAAAAACAATTACGAACAACCGCAACCATGAAGAAATCCGTGCTTTGTTAGGCTAATTGTTACCAAACAGCCATCATTCGGGATAAACTCATAACAAAAACAATTATTTTTGCATTCATATCCCGGCAAAAGGATTGAATAGTTTTCGAATATCTTTGTATATACGGATCCATGTTCATCGTATACAGAAATTTTATTTTTGACAGCATATCATTTATTTGATACGATCTGCAATGACACAAAAAAAAAGTATAGAAAACGAGTTGAAGGACAGAATCCTTGTTCTTGACGGTGCGATGGGAAGTCTGATACAACAGTATAAGCTGACAGAAGATGATTACAGGGGAGAACGATTTAAACATACTGAAATTGATCTGAAAGGAAATAACGACCTCTTATCTGTTACACAACCTGATATCATAAAGGAAATACATGAAAAATACCTGGAAGCCGGTGCTGATCTGATTGAAACAAATACCTTCAATGCAAACAGGATTTCTCAGGCCGACTATAATCTGCAGGAATATTCGTACGAAATGAACCTGGCTTCTGCCCGACTGGCAAAAGATGCTGCAAAGAAATATACAACCCGGGAAAAGCCCAGGTTTGTTGTGGGAACAATGGGGCCAACAAATAAAACCGCCTCTTTATCTCCTGATGTGAATGACCCGGGGTACAGAGCGGTTTCATTTGATGATATCCGGCTGGCATATGCTGAACAAACAAGAGGTCTGATCGATGGAGGAGCAGATCTGTTGATGCTGGAAACCGTTTTCGATACGCTCAATGCAAAAGCTGCACTGTATGCAATTCAGGAAGTGTTTTCCGAAAAGGATACGGAATTGCCTGTAATGGTATCGGGCACTATTACGGATGCCAGTGGCAGAACACTTTCCGGTCAAACCATTGAAGCTTTTTTAAATTCAATTTCTCATTTCAGGTTGTTAAGTGTTGGCGTTAACTGTTCACTCGGCGCACGCGGCATGAAACCATATGTTGATGCATTGGCTAAAAAAGCCCCGTTTTATATCAGTGCTCATCCCAATGCAGGATTGCCCAATCAGTTCGGAGGCTATGATCAAACTCCCTCGCAGATGGCAGAATTTCTTGAAGCCTACATGAAGGACGGAAATGTCAATATCATCGGAGGATGTTGCGGAAGTACACCCCAACATATTCAGGCAATTGCAGAAAAAGCAAAAGTATATAACAACAGAATTATTCCGAAAACTGAAAGGGAAACACAGCTTAGCGGGCTTGAACCCTTGATAATTTCCGGCGATAGCAATTTTATCAACATCGGAGAACGCACCAATGTATCCGGCTCCAAGAAATTTGCCCGTCTGATTCAGGAAGAAAACTATGAAGAAGCTCTTTCCATTGCAAGACAGCAGGTTGAAAGCGGAGCCCAGATCATTGATATTTGTATGGATGAAGCCATGATCGACGGAGAGAAAGCAATGGTGAAATTTTTACATCTTATCGCTTCCGAACCTGAAATTGCACGTGTGCCTGTAATGATTGACTCATCCAAATGGTCGATCATAGAAGCCGGATTGAAATGCATCCAGGGAAAGGGTATTGTGAACTCGATCTCACTGAAAGAAGGCGAAGACATTTTTATTGATCGTGCAAAAAAAATATTGAATTATGGAGCTGCAGCAGTGATTATGGCTTTTGATGAAAAAGGACAGGCAGATTCGTTTGATAAAAAAATTCATATCTGTGAACGCGCATATAATCTTCTTACACAGAAAGTGGGTTTCCCGCCAGAGAACATAATTTTTGACCCGAATATCCTTGCCATTGCTACAGGAATAGAAGAACATAACAATTATGCAATGGATTTTATCAATGCCACAAAGTGGATCAAGCAAAATTTACCCTATGCAAAAGTCAGTGGTGGAATAAGCAATCTCTCCTTTTCTTTTCGGGGAAATAATGTAGTGCGGGAAGCAATGCATTCGGCCTTCCTGTACCATGCTATTCAGGCCGGATTGGATATGGGGATTGTAAATCCTTCTATGCTTGAAGTCTATGATAATGTTCCCAAAGACCTGCTGGAACGAGTTGAAGATGTAATTTTTAACCGGAGAGTGGATGCTACTGAACGACTGATTGAATTTGCCGAGACGGTTAAGCAACAGGATAAGAAAGACAATAAAAAAGAGGACTGGAGAAAAGGCAGTGTTGAGGAACGCTTAACGTATGCCCTTGTTAAAGGTATTGTTGATTTCATTGAAAAAGATGTTCTGGAAGCAAAAAACAACTATCCCCGGGCTTTACATATCATTGAAGGTCCGCTTATGGATGGTATGGGTGTTGTCGGAGAACTGTTCGGTTCAGGAAAAATGTTTCTGCCTCAGGTCGTAAAAAGTGCCAGGGTAATGAAAAAGGCAGTTGCTGTTCTCCTGCCTTTTATTGAACAAGAAAAAGAACTCACTGACAAGCCGGGGAATATTGGCAAAATACTTCTTGCCACAGTAAAAGGAGACGTTCATGACATTGGGAAAAACATTGTAGGGGTAATTCTTGGCTGCAACAACTATGAAGTTATTGATCTGGGTGTCATGGTGCCTACTGAAAAGATACTCAAAACTGCTGTTGAACAAAATGTGGATATTATCGGATTAAGTGGTTTAATAACACCGTCCCTTGAAATTATGGCGGAATTTGCCGGTGAAATGGAAAAGCAGGGCATTAAAAAACCTCTGCTTATTGGCGGAGCAACAACATCAAAAATACATACTGCCGTTAAAATTGAAACCCAAACCAGAGCTCCCGTCATTCATGTCAAGGATGCATCACTTAGTGTTAATGTTGTCAACAAACTGTTATCTAAAGATCTTCAGAAAAATTATATTTCGCAAATAAAGGATGAGTATAAAGAACTACGAACCAGCTATTCCGGTTCAAGTTCAAAAGTTAAGTACACAAGCCTTGAAGAAGCCCGTAAAAACAAGTTACTGATTGACTGGGATAAATCTCCGGTATACAAACCTGAATTCCTGGGAATTAAAGTTTTCAAAAACTATCCGATTCATGAGATCAGGGAATATATTAGTTGGGTTTTCTTTTTTGTTGTCTGGCAGTTGAAAGGAAAATTTCCTGATATTCTTAAAGATCCTAAAACAGGAAAAGAAGCACAAAAGCTGTTTGATGATGCCAACCAAATGCTTGACCGTATTGAAAAAGAGGACCTGTTACAGGCAAATGGTGTGCTGGGTTTTTTCCCGGCAAATGCAGTGGGTGATGATATAGAAATATATGACAATGAAAAAAGGGAAAAAACGATTGCAGTTTTCAGGAATCTCCGCAACCAGGTTCAAAGAGAAAACAATACACCAAATTTGTGTTTATCAGATTTTATAGTACCTAAAGAGACAGGAAAAATTGATTACCTCGGAGCATTTGCTGTTACAGCAGGAATGGGTATGGAGTATATTCTTGAAGAATTTAAAAAGGAGCATGATGACTACAGCAGCATCATGATCAAGGCACTTGCCGACAGGCTGGCAGAAGCTTTTACAGAACTTTTGCATCTGAAGGTGAGAAAAAAATATTGGGGATATGCTCCTGATGAAAACCTTGGTCTGAATGATCTGTTGCTGGAAAAATACCAGGGGATCAGGCCTGCACATGGCTATCCGGCGTGTCCTGATCATTCTGAAAAAGTAACTCTGTTCCGGTTGCTGGACGCAACGAATGTTACAGGAATGAAACTAACGGAAAGTTTCTCGATGGTCCCTGCTGCCTCTGTAAGCGGATTGATATTTGCGCATCCTCAATCAAAGTATTTCTTTGTCGGAAAAATATCAAAAGACCAGGTTGCGGATTATGCAAAACGCAAGCACGTTGACCTTTCCATCATTGAAAAATGGCTGGCAACTGACCTAAATTATTCCTGAGGCGAATAATCGCTATAATATCACCCTTATGCAATATAAAAGTAATTATTTTATAACTCATGAAAATCACTGACATCTTTCTTTCCCAGGAAAAGACCTTCTCATTTGAGTTTTTTCCTCCAAAGGATGAAATTTCCGCCGTGGATTTTGGTATTAATATTGGCCGTTTGATGAAGCTTTCACCATCTTTTGTGACGGTAACCTATGGAGCAGGAGGATCAACACAGGAGAGAACATTTACACTGGTCGATTACCTGCAAAATAAAATTGGTTTAACAACTGTAGCACATTATACATGTGTAAATACAACAAAAGAAAAAGTAAAAAATGATTTGCAGTATATTGCAAACCGTGGTATCAAAAATCTGATGCTTTTACGCGGCGATCCTCCAAAAGGAGAACAGAAATTCATGCCGGCTGAGGATGGTTTTATGCATGCAAGCGATCTCATCGCGTTTGTGGATGAACATTTTGATTTTTGCAAAGCCGCTGCTGCTTATGTTGAAAAACATCCCGAGGCGATCAGTCTTGAAGAAGACCTTATCAATGTTAAGACAAAAGTGAATGCCGGAGCAGATTATCTTATTACCCAACTTTTTTTCGTAAATGAATACTATTTCGATTATATAAAACTGGCCAAAGCAGAAGGAATAAACTGCAGAATTATTCCAGGCATAATACCCATTACCACATTTCACCAGATCGAAAGATTTTCAAAAATGTCCGCAGCAAAAATTCCGGCCAGGCTTGCTGCCGATATCGAAGCAAATAAAGAAAATTCTGAAAAATGCTATGACATTGGTGTTGAATATACCATAAACCAATGCAGGGAATTGCTGGATAGAGGAGCTCCCGGAATTCATTTTTACACATTGAACAAATCAAGAGCAGCCGTTGAGATCTTTGAGTCGCTGTGAAGAAGGGTGATCTGTGAGTAGTTGAGAAGCTGAGATGGTTGCTGGTTATAATTATAAGACAATCTCCCGAAAGCATTTCTGTTACCGTCATTCCTGCGTAGGCAGGAATCCGTTTTTCCCTGTCCTGTGGCTGATTGTCCTTGTTTTATTCCTGTTAATTAATATATACCTTACAGATTAAAGATGCAATCCATATTAATAACCAACTGTATAACAAAGCAACTCGTTCCGTATTGGGAACGGAACGAAACATAGGCATGTGCGTTGGAGTGGAGAAAAACTTGAAACTTGAAACTTGAGACTATCTTACAATTCAGATGATATTTTTTATATTTGTGCACTAACTTTTCCAAGTCATGCGGGAGTAGCTCAGTGGTAGAGCATCAGCTTCCCAAGCTGAGGGTCGGGGGTTCGAACCCCCTTTCCCGCTCAGATTAAACAAATTATTAATAGAAACTCATGGTGGAGGGTCGCAGGCTCCCTAAAAAAAACGAACATTCCGTTTTTATTGTTATTCCGGGTCATCAAAACGTTCGTCAACCGGGCAATATCCAAATATATTGTTAATAATCTCTTCCGGCTTTCAATTATTTTTTCTATATTGTAGTATTGTAATCTTAATCTTTTAATATGTAATCAATTATACTGCCTTACTATGAATAACCAACAAACAGACAATCAAAACCTTGCAGCCCGTTTAGCGGGTTATACGGCTGCTGCAGGAGCAATGCTGGCTTTAAATCCTTCTGTCAATGCACAGGTTGCCTATTCGGGAATTAAGGATATCGAAGTAGATATTGGTGATTACCATCTGCTGGATATGGACAGGGATGGAGAACTTGATTTTGTTTTCGTTATTGACGCAGACGGCTATTTTGCCACTTCTGGCCCCAGTTTTATTTATAAATATGTTAATGAAGGATATGGTGTTATTATTAATCCATTGACCGACGGGTACAATAGCTGGCTAGTCAAAACTACTTATTTGAGTGATTTTGCAACGAGTTATCCTGTTGTAAACGGACTGAACTCCAATGCTCCTGTAAGTTCCGGGCAAACTTACTGGTGGGCGGAAAATTCTCCGGACTGGGCGGGTGCGTTAGGCTATAAAGATGGCTGGTATTATTGGGGTTCTACTTACGGGACTATTTCCGGAGGAATTCAGGGAGGTGATTTTATTGGTGAAACCCGTTATATAGGAGTTCGTTTCCATATCGGTACAGACATACATTACGGCTGGATAAGGGCTTCCCTCGGTGATTTTATCCAACCATTGGAAATTGTGGACTGGGCTTACAATACAGTTCCAGACGAAGGAATATTTACGGGATTTGACATTCCTGTTTTTGAGAACGATGAGTTCTATACGGCTCTTGTTAACGAAATAGGATTATCATTCAATCATCCTGTCCAGGCTCCCTCTCCTGCTGATTTTGAAGTGGAGAACGGATCGGTTACCGGCGTTTCTGTTGTCACTGCCGGGGAAGAATACCTGGTTGAAGTAACCGCTGATGAAGAAGGAATAATCAAGGTAACTTTGCCTCCATTTGTGGTCGTTGGTGAAGAAATGGTTGTCGGAGGGGCCGAAACACAGTTTGTCGTTCATAATGTTCAGACTGATATTGCTGACATTGAAGCAGATGAACAATTAAAACTGTATCCCAATCCGGCTGATGATTTGCTTACTATTGAGCTGGCATCAGAATCGTATATATCCATATTTAATTCTGCAGGAAGTATTGTGTATTCAAAAGACAAGGTACTGAACAAAACAATTGATGTACACAATTTTGCTCCGGGTATCTACCTGATCCAGGTAAATACGAACAACAACCAGTTTATCACAAAACAATTTGTCAAGCAATAATAGATCTGTACTTTTTTTTTTCATGCCGGCTATGCCGGCATTTTTTTTGATTTCATATCCCTTTCTAAGTTGCATCTGCCGGATGTAATCATTCATTATTGCCTTTCCGGGTCTGTAACTTCCCTGTTGGTAAAACACTATCCGGAAATAAACTCAGGAGTTTTCGCACCTAAAATCCACAC
>JAFGQO010000055.1 GCA_016935615.1 Bacteroidales bacterium | reverse complement strand
GTACATACCGCCGGGTTACGCCCACGGTTTTTTGACCCTCCGCGACGATACCCATTTCTTATACAAGTGCACCAATGATTACAGCCCTGCACATGAGGGCGGATACCGCTGGAATGATCCGGGATTTGGTATTCTGTGGCCGCTGGATAAATACGGTATCACAGAAGATATGGTGCAGGTTTCAGAGAAAGACAAAATCCTTCCAGGTATTCTATAATCATGTCCCTTAAAAAAAATGCGATCTACAGTTCGGCCTATCAGATTGTCCGGTTGATCTTTCCGCTTATCACGTACCCATATGTGAGCAGGATTATCGGCCCGGAAGGAATGGGCCAGGTGTCGTATGCCCAGACCGTACTGAATTATTTTACTTCCTTTGTGCTTCTTGGTATCCCTGTATATGCAACAAGAGAAATCAGCCGCAGCAGGGCGGTCCCGGGACTGACTGATACTGTGTATAATGAATTGCTTTTTCTAAGTGTGATTCTGACAGCAGTTGGCAGCGGTATTTATGCCGGTTTTTTTTTCTTGTTTCCGTCCATCGCTGCAGAACCAGTTCTTCATTGGGGTTTCGGTCTGGTCCTGCTGCTTCACTGGTCGCAGCTTGATTGGTTTTTTCAAGGTATAGAGAATTATAAATACATAACAATAAGGAATTTCATCATTCGGGCGCTTTCTGCCGCTCTTGTGTTTTTTATAATTAAAGAAAGAAGCCATTACCCGCGCTACGGATTTCTGTGGATTGGCGGTACCATTGCTGCATATACGTTGAATTTTTTTTACAGTTTGAAATTTGTCAAACTGAGAATCCGTGGCCTGAATTTGTTTCGGCACTTGAGAAAAAGTCTTCCGAGTGCATTTATTTCCGGCTCAGCGATGCTCTATGCAGTAATTGATGTAATAATGCTTGGATCAATGCTCAATGATAACAGATACGCAGTTGGGATATATTCCGTTGCCGGCAGATTAATGAGAATTGCTATGAGTGTTGTTATAGCAGGAAATATTGTTATAGGGCCCCGTATTAGTCTGCGCCATGAACAGGGCGCAGAAAGCGAAATAATCAGAATACTGAAGCTGAATGTATCTTTGATCCTTCTTCTTGGCATACCGGCTGTGGTTGGCATGATGTGTACAGCCGAAGAACTGATGGGTCTTTTTGCAGGGAGCGAATTCGCACCAGCTGTTCTGACTATGCGAATTATTGCACCGGAACTCCTTATTCTTTCCATTACAGGAATCCTTGGAAATCAAATACTGTATGCAAGGGGAAAAGAAAAAAGGGTCCTGATCGTAACAATTATTTCCTTAATTGTCGCCGTTATCACCAATTTCATTGCAATTCCTAAATACCAGGAAAACGGAGCGGCTGTGGCGACAGTTTTTACCAGATTGGTGGAAATGATATTGCTTGGTGTAATGGGCTGGGATCTGCTGAAAAAAGTTATTGATGTCAAAGACCTGGTAAAAACCATGATATTGGCAGTATCATGGGCACTGCTGTTGCTTTTTTTTCAGGTTCTTGTTCACCCACTAATGACCGGACTTCGGTTCGCATCGACTGCCATTTTCGGCATTATCTCCTATGCGCTTTTTGCCTTTTTTATAAGAACAGAAGCATCTCAGAAAATAATTGATTGGGTTTCAAGAAAATGATCAAAAAGATTTGCATTGTTCAAATAGAGAATTTTCATACAGAAGTGATACTTCCGCAACTGGATATTTGTGAATCCAGTCATGAGATAATTACGTACACGCCGGCTCATCTGCAAGGTATTTTAGATTTCCGTAATTATGCAATTAAGAAACAATACTACGTGCCGTTGTATAAATACCCACGTCTGTTGGATACCCTGTCAAAATGTGTGCTGTTAAGGAATATCCATTACCTTGTTTCGGTTATCAGGCTTGCATTTATTCTAAACAAAGAACATACAGATATTGTTGTATTTAACACTGTTACTAATGCCTTAAAAGCTCGGCTGATCAGTGGTTTTATTATAGGTGTTAAGAAACTGAGAATTGTACATCATGTTTCATCACAGAGTTTTAAGCTCAACGGACTGTTCGATAAAAATATTGTTCTGTCAAAGGCTGTTTTTGAAAATTCTCAGCTATTCCAAGAACCGAGTGCAGATTATTTTGAGCCTGTTATTTTTAATAAAATCATCAGCCCCTCCATACGTAAACCGGGGGTGGGAAATTGCATGCATATCGGAGTTATTGGTAAAACGGACTTCAAAAAACGTAATTATATAGACTTGTTTTCTGTCTTGGAGAGGAAATGTAAAACTGCTCCACATGTAAAGTTTCATCTTATCGGCGAGACAGACGCTGCGTTTGTTGAAGAGATAAAAAAACGGAACATTGGCAATAGTGTTATTTACAAACAAGGCTATACTCCATTTCATGAAATGCTTCAAAATGTTTCCACGATGGATGCAATTGCCTTTCTCATAGACCCGTGTGTTGATCAGTTCTCGTTGTATAATGTGATCAAGATTTCTGGAGCAGCGAACATAGCAAAGTATTTCAACATGCCGCTATTTGTACATAAAGATTTCATCAAAGAAGATGTCTTGAAAAATAACTATATAGAGTATGAAGACTCTATTGGAGAAATAATTGCGGGGATACAGAGCGGAGTCATTTCTCTTGGTGAACTTGAAGGTAAAAGAATGGCGATTCATGAGTATGAATGTTATATGGCACATCAGAGAGAGCGGTTTTTACAAATTTTAAACAGTATGTAGTATAGGTTAGGAAATGCTTATACCTTTGCAGGAGGAAAAGTGAACATTAAAGAAAAGGAATTACGCAGTAGAATTTCAGACATGGTGAAAGAGTACTTCCAGGAAAAATTTCCGGCTGAAGATTTTTCACCTGGAAAAACCCTTGTTAAATATGCCGGGCGAGTGTTCGATGAAAAAGAACTGCAAAGCCTGGTAGATTCTTCACTTGATTTCTGGCTTACCGCCGGACGATATGCCGATGAATTCGAAAAATCATTGGCTGAGTTTTTCCCCCTGCAGTATGCATTCCTTGTCAATTCCGGGTCATCCGCGAATCTTGTTGCATTTTCTGCACTTACCTCTCATCTATTTGGTCAAAAGGCATTGAAGCCCGGGGACGAAGTAATTACTGTAGCAGCCGGGTTTCCCACGACGGTTAATCCGATCATTCAAAACGGCATGGTCCCTGTCTTTGTTGATGTGGAAGTCGGTACCTACAATGTGAATGTCGCTATGCTGGAAAAGGCGATTGGTCCAAAAACAAGGGCCATATTTCTTGCTCATACACTGGGGAATCCTTTTGATGTGTCAGCAGTAAAAAAATTGGCAAATAAGCATGATTTGTGGCTGATTGAAGACTGTTGTGACGCCCTTGGCTCCGAATATTCAGGAAAGAAACTCGGCACATTTGGCCATGTTGCAACGTGTTCTTTTTATCCGGCCCATCACATTACCATGGGAGAAGGAGGTGCTGTTGTCACAGATGACAGGACAATTGCAAAAGCTGTCCGCTCAATAAGAGACTGGGGACGTGACTGTTTTTGCTCTGGTGGCGAAAGCGATACCTGTGGTCATAGGTTTTCAGGACAATTCGGTGATTTACCCCGCGGGTATGACCATAAATATGTTTATTCCCACATCGGCTATAATGTGAAAGTAACTGATATGCAGGCAGCAATCGGTGTTGAGCAGCTCAAGAAAATTAATGGTTTTATTGCTGACAGGAAAAAGAATTTTTTGCTCTGGACTGCTGGCTTTAAGAAGTGGGAAGATAAGTTTTTGCTGCCTTTTGCTCTTCCGGAAGCGGATCCGGCTTGGTTTGCCTTCCCTGTTACGGTGAAAGAGAACGCTGGTTTTACACGAACAGATTTGACGGATTATTTATCACAAAAGAGGGTTGAAACAAGGAATTTATTTGCTGGTAATTTACTCAGACAACCGGCGTATATGAACATCGAGAAACGGGTTGTAGGTAGTTTGTCTGAGTCCGACCGCATCATGAATGACACTTTTTTTCTTGGTACCTATCCTGGACTGACAAAAGAAATGATCGATTATGTATTAGGAATAATCGATGCGTATATTGAGTTGAAAAAATGAAAGCAGTAATTTTAGCTGGTGGCTTTGGTACAAGATTAAGCGAGGAAACAGAGCTTAAGCCAAAACCGATGGTTGAGATTGGCGGGAAACCCATTTTATGGCATATCATGAAACTGTATTCTTTTTATGGTGTTCATGACTTTGTCATTTGTCTCGGCTATAAGGGTTATATCATCAAGGAATACTTCGCCAATTATTTCCTGCACATGGCGGATGTTACTTTTGATATGGTGCAAAATACCATGAATGTACACCGAAAGCATGCGGAACCCTGGAATGTCACCCTGGTAGATACGGGAATTGACACAATGACTGGAGGGCGGATCAAACGAATAGAACCATATATCGGCAACGAAAGGTTTATGGTTACCTATGGTGATGGCCTCGCCAATGTGGATATTCAAAATTTGATTGCCTTTCATGAAAATCATAAAAGAATTGGCACGATAACCGCTGTTCAGCCAAGTGGTAGATTTGGTGCCCTGGAGATTGACGGTGAAGCTGATGTACTGTCGTTCAAAGAGAAGCCAAAAGGTGATGGCGTCTGGATCAATGGCGGTTTTTTTGTTTTTGAACCGGAGATTTTTTCCTATATCAAGGGAGACACTACAATCTTCGAAAAAGAGCCGCTGGAAACCCTGTCTGCGGACAGACAACTAAAATCCCACAGGCATTATGGATTCTGGAAACCGATGGATACTTTACGGGAGAAAAAGGAATTGGAAGAACTTTGGCAAAGCGGTAAGGCACCATGGAAGGTTTGGCATGATTGATGAGCAGTTTTGGAAGGGGAAGAGAGTCTTTGTAACGGGGCATACTGGTTTTAAAGGTTCCTGGCTTTCTGTGTGGCTTAATATGCTTGGTGCTGATGTAACCGGCTATAGCATTGGTCTTCCCACACGACCGTCATTGTTTGAAATTTCTGGTATCGGTCCTTCTTTAAATGATAGAAGAGGGGATGTCCGAAATAAAAATGATCTGGAAAAAGCACTAATTGAAACACAGCCGGATGTTGTTTTTCATCTGGCCGCACAGCCTTTGGTACGTGAGTCGTATCTTTCTCCTGTAGATACATATGAAACAAACGTTATGGGAACTGTGTACTTACTCGATATCTTGCAGAGAGTCCAGAGTGTGCGCTCTTGTGTGATCATAACCTCAGACAAGTGCTATGAGAATCGGGAATGGCACTGGGGGTATAGAGAAAATGAAGCCATGGGCGGGTATGATCCCTATTCCAGCAGCAAAGGATGTTGCGAGCTTGCAGTTTCTTCTTTTAGACGATCGTTTTATAATCATGATATCGAAAGCAAGGCCCCTTTTATTTCCATAGCAACCGCGAGGGCCGGGAATGTCATCGGTGGCGGCGATTTTGCTGCGGACAGACTTATCCCCGACATAGTGAAATCATTCATGAAGAAAGAAATTCCAGTCCTTCGCTCGCCTCATTCCATTCGGCCCTGGCAGCATGTACTGGAACCCTTGTCCGGATACCTGGTTCTTGCAAAATTCTTGTATTCTGAAACAGGTTACCGTTATGCCGAGGGATGGAATTTCGGCCCAGAAGATAAGGACGCTAAAGAAGTAGAATGGATTGCAGAAAAAATCGCGCAACTTTGGGGTAATGGTTCAAATTATACAATAGATAAAGGCAAGCAACCCCATGAAGCGCATTATTTGAAACTCGATATTTCAAAAGCGCGCGCGTTACTGAAATGGAAACCTAAACTGACGTTAGATAAAGCACTGGAATTTACTGTTGACTGGTATAAAGCCTATGAACAGAATAATGCAGCTGATTATTGCCAAAAACAGATACGGATGTATATGGATGTTTAAAAAAAGAGAAACACCTTTTGCAGGATGTGTGTTACTGGATGGGCCTGTATTTTCGGATGACAGGGGCGTGTTCAAGAAAATATACAACGAGCAGCTGTTTTTAGATGCAGGTGTAAACATCCACATAAAAGAGCAGTATTTCTCCTCTTCTTATAAAAATGTAATACGTGGTATGCATTTTCAAATGCCGCCATTCGAGCATGACAAGATTGTGAGCTGTGTAAAAGGAAGCGCATTGGATGTTGTGGTAGATTTACGAAAAAAGCAACCTACCTACAGGAAAGTATATTCTGTAATATTGAACGACATAGATAACGTCTCAATCATTGTTCCGAAAGGGATGGCCCATGGATTTATGGCCTTGGAAGACAGTACAATTCTGTTGTACCGGGTTTCTACGGAATATGAACCAACCAGTGATTGCGGTATCTCATACAATTCTATTAATTTTGATTGGGGAATCAGCAATGCTATTGTTTCTTCGAGGGATTTGTCTTTTTGCCCTCTCTCCGATTTCGATTCACCCTTCTTGTAGGGAAAATTCTATGCTTTATTTTTAGGATGTATGAATGAAACTGCTAATTACCGGAGCCACCGGTTTCATCGGGCGACATGTGATGGATTTCTTCCATAACCAGGGGTATCAAATTGCTGTTCTTGTAAGAAATTCAGAAAATGAGTTTCCAGACGGTTGCGGTGTTTTTGTGTATGACAACACTTTGGCGTCTGTTTTACAGTGCCTGGACACTTTTAAACCGGATATTATCATTCATCTTGGTGCTTTATTTCTCTCATCTCACAAGCCGGATGATGTCGCACCTCTGATTACTGCAAATCTCCTGTTCGGTTCGTTTTTACTTGAGGCAATGAAAGAATCCGGTGTGAGCCGGTTAATACATGCTGGAACCAGCTGGCAGCATTTTAATAATGACCGTTATAATCCTGTTAATTTATACGCAGCCACCAAACAGGCATTTATGGATATATGCGAGTATTATGCTCAGGCGCATAAGTTCAATATTATCCAGCTTTGCCTTTTTGACTCCTACGGCCCTTTGGATCGCAGAAAGAAAATTGTTGATGTGCTTCTTGATGCGGCCGAATCCGGAGAACAGATTTCTCTGTCTCCAGGAGAACAAAAACTTGTCTTGTTGCATGTACATGACATTGTAAGGGCGTTCCTGGCAGCAATAAACCTGGTGGTAAAAAAACACAACAGAAATAAAGAATATATGGTGCGGGGCAATCAGGAAGTATCCCTCAAGCAACTGGCCGGAATTATCAGTGATATAACAGGAAAAGAAATACATACGGCTTTCGGTGCTCTACCCTACAGGGCGAGAGAAGTCATGAAACCGTGGTCCAGGGGTAGAAACCTTCCCGGATGGAGACAGACGATAGGGATCAGAGAAGGGATACAATTGATGTTACGTGAGAAGAAATGACTAAAAGGTTCTATGCTATTTTAATCAGCTCCTTTGCTCTGAATTTGTTCTCTCAGACAGTAAGCCATACCCCAACGTCAGATGCTTCGGTCTTTTCTTTTTATTATGGGCCTTCTCTTGAAAAAGAGTTTACGGCTGGTGTTTCCCTTCATGTATTTCAGTCCTTGAATACCACATTCCCTTATGGCCACAATGATTACGGTTTATGGCAGGGCCGGTTGTATAATGCAGATATTCATGTTGATGCGGGTTATAAAAAAGGGTCTTTGCGCCTGTTTTTAAATCCTGCCATCTATTTTTCCCAGAACGGTGACTTTTCCATCTTGCCTCCCTCTTCCTGGAGCGGTTCATTGTACGGGTATTTTGAAAGTGGTATAGACGCACCGCAGCGTTTCGGTTCCGATGCTTTTTTTGACATATCCCCGCGTAATAGTGTAATTAGGTATTTGGGAGATCACTGGACAGTTTCCGTTGGTTCGGAGAAAAACAGGCTTGGTCCGGGCAGATATTCTCAGCTGCTTTCCGGTACATCATCTGACGGCTTTTACCGGGCAGACGGAGGTTTTTACAACCTGAACCTTTTATCTGCCGAATGGGAATTTCTGTATTGGTTTGGCGGACTCCGGGCGTCTGAATATATGAATTATGGAGCTGACAGTTTTTTTTCTGATACACTCTGTGGATTTTATTTGGGCATAGAACCTGATTGGTTTCCCGGATTTTCTATCGGAATCTCAAAAACATCCCAGACAGCCGTTGAATCATTCAGCGCGTTGTCCGTATTAGGGGCTATTAACTTTTCATTCCTTGATTTTTCCGATTTTGGCAAGGATGTTAATGACGGAAAAATGAATCTCATGCTGAGATGGAAGTCTGAGTCAGATAATGTTCAGATATATTCAGAAATAATGAAGGAAGATTATCATCCCTCAATACGGGAACTGTTTCTTTTACCTGAACATACGACAGCCTTTAATGTTGGTTTTTCTTATGTTCTTCCTTGGAAGAATAAATGGCGAATGGATTTCGAGTATACGGAACTGGGCTGGTCCATTGATTATGAATATAACGGATTGACCTGGGGCGGCGGTTTCTATCGTCATAGTAAAACGAAATTAGGCCATACGAATGAAGGGCAAATGTTGGGCTCATGGACAGGTTCAAACTCTAACATGCAGATAATACGTTTTGAACGGGATGGTGACGAGTGGCAGCTTGGAGTTTTTTTTGAGCGGCTGCGTTTGGACAACACCTTTGTTTTCACAGATCCGGAGAAAGACATACATGATAATAAGTTGAGGTTAACCGTTCCGTGCATCTTGACCCTTGGTTGTGACTACACGGGCAGTTACAGAAATATTGAGTTTGCGGCCGAAGTTTCACTAAATTATTACCTGAATTATCTGCGTATCAGGGATAATGACAAGCCAAATCTTCATCTTGAATTCTGCATGAAATATTAAGGGAAAATATGATAAGTGTAGTAATTCCTACCTATAATTCCGCCAAGTACATAAAGGAAGCAATTGAAAGTGTACTATGTCAGACATGCCAGGATTTCGAGATAATTGTCACAGATAATGACTCGGAAGACAATACGCTTCAAATAACCAAGTCTTTTTCAGATACACGTATTATTGTTGTGAAAAATGAGAAAAATCTCGGCATGGCGGAAAACTGGAATAATGGAATCCTGAAATCGAAAGGTGAATATATAAAAATACTGTGTTCGGACGATGTGCTGGAATATGATGCCTTGGAGAAATCGAAAAATATTCTTGACAGTTATAAGGACGTTGTTCTTGTCAGCAGTTTCCGCAGGTATATTGGTGATAGAAGTGGATTAATTGAATCCCCATATTCAGGTCTAATTGATGGCAAAGAAGCAATAAAAAAAGTAATCTGGGGCTATAACTGGATCGGGGAACCGTCCAGTGTTGTCTTCCGGGCATCATCCTTGTACGTTGGAATGTTTAATCCTGAATGGAGGCAAAATGTCGATCTTGATTTCTGGTTGCGCCTTTTAAAAACAGGCTCTTTATACATCATTCCGGAGCCTCTAGTTTCCTTTCGCAGCCATGCAGAGCAGGCTTCATCTAAAGTCTTGAAAAGTGAAAGCCTGTTATTGGAACGTTATGATTTTTTTATGTCGAAATATTATAAGAATGAGTACTACGATTTTGAATATGATGTGCAGCTACAAAAAAAGAGAGTACGGATACTAAACGGGCTATTAGGGCATGCCTTCAATAATCATCTAAGGAATAAAGCAAGAATTAGACGTATACTTGATTTAGTTTTAAGAGAAAAATTGTTTTTCCTTTTTTTACGAAATTATGGAAAAGCTATTATGTATTCGATTCTCAAGAAAAAAACAGGATAAAAAATTGATTTCAGGTTTTCCTTCCGTTGCTATCATACTTATAAATTATAACGGTAGTAAAGTTACCCTTGAGTGCCTTCAATCCCTGCAAAAGTTAACGGCAACTGATTTTTGTGTTTTTCTGGTGGATAACGGTTCTACATCCAGTGATGTGGAATTCTTGAAGCATGGTATTGAGAAATTACGGTTGTCATACCAATTGTTATTGATTGAAACAGGTATTAACCTGGGTTATGCCGGAGGGAATAACACAGGTATCCGTCATGCCCTTGAAGAGGGTCATGAATTGTTCTGGTTGCTTAATAATGACACGGAGGTCAATGAGAATTCTCTAGTAGAGCTTCAGAAGGTAATTAGCGAAAAAGCGGTTGGTATTGCCGGTTCTAAAATATACTATTTCGGTTCCAGGAAAATTTGGTATGCTGGCGCCAGTATCAGTATGGTTACGGGAAATGCTGTTGTGGCAGGCAAGAATGAAGAAGATGCAGGGCAATATGACGGTAATAAGTTTCCGCAATTCATCACTGGATGCAGCATGCTAATAAAGAAAGAAGTCATAGAGCAGATAGGATACCTGAAAGAAGACTATTTCATGTATTACGAAGATGCAGACTACTGTATGAGGGCCAGGAATTCGGGCTGGGGTATGGTTTTAGCGCCATTATCAGTGGTATATCACAAAGCGGGAGCCTCCAGCGATGGTTATGAAAATCCGCTTATTTCCTACTATATCATTCGCAACCGTTTTGCCTATATCCGGCGTTTCGGCTCAGTTTTCCAGAAAGTCAGTGCATTGATCTACTTGTGGTATAAATCCATCAAGAATGTTTATCTGGTTATCTTAAGAAAGGATAAAAAAATGCATCGTATCAGAATTATCTTGTTCGCAGTATTTCATGCAATGCTCGGCAGAATGGGGCGGTTATGAAAGTTTTATTTGATCTCCATGTGACCCAGTCGTATGGTACCACAAGGTTTCATGGAGGTGGTAAGTATGGTCAAACTCTTTTCATAATGTTCATGAGTAACCGTGATGCACATGGAATGAATGTCTCTGTCGTGGTAACCAAGAAAATAGGAATTGACTTTCCCGAGGATATCACATCTCTGATCGAACGGAATGGGGTTCGTATAGTAGAAGTAGCCGGACATGGGGATATCCCATTAATGATCCGGGATGAGGCTATAGACGTATTTTATTCAGCATTACCGGAAACCTATATTCCATTTACGAATAAATTCCCCTGTGGGCCACGCTATATTGGAACAATCCATGGCCTGCGGGATCTTGAAATTCACTACACAAAGATGTACGTATCGTATCAAAGAAAACGAATGTCGCAAGTTCGGCAGCGTCTTCGTGAAGTGTTTCGCGGGTTCTATGAAAAATCAGTACTTTCTGACAATAGGAGAATTTTGGACCTTTTTAAGGATGGAATTATTACAGATTCCCTTCATACAAAGCACCAGCTCAAGATTTGCTATCCCGGTAATATTCTTGATATTGATGTACTCTTCCCAATACATTTTGATTCTACGGCTCAGGAGGATTTGGGCGTTGTTCTGGCAAGTAGCAGCTATTTCCTGTGTCTGAACTGTAACAGGCCTGTCAAGAACGTGTTTGCAGTCATGAAAGCAGTCCAGTCGTTTTCAATAGCCGGACTTGAAGAGAAGAAAATTGCCTGTGTTGGGTTTTCAGAGTATCACAAAAAGCTGATAAGGAAAAAATACCCGAAGGCATTGGAAAAAACGGTATTTATTGACTATGTCGAGGAAGCTCAGCTCAATTCGCTCTATGCACATGCTTTTGCCCTTCTGTACCCGTCGGTAAGCGAAGGGTTCGGATACCCGCCACTTGAGGCGATGAAATACGGGACACCTGTAATTGCCTCTTGTGTTTCATCCATTCCGGAAGTATGTGGCAATGCTGCCCTTTATTTTGATCCCTATGATATCAGGGAAATTGCAAACCGTATTCAGCAGGTTTGCACTGAGCCGGAGTTGCGGAAACAGCTGTCTGCCTGTGGTAAGCAGCGCTATAAATGGTATCTTTCAATGATGGAATCACAGCGAACCAGTTTTATGAAGTTCCTGCTGTCAAAAATACATAACAAAGTGGAAGAATGAAATGATTTGGATTATTGGATCAAAAGGTATGCTGGGCCGCCAGCTGGCAATGGACTGTAAGCAGTCAGGGACTTCGTTTATTGCGACTGACATGGATGTGGACATCACGGACAGGCAGGAACTTCTTGCCTTTTCCCAAGATAAAGGTATTTCTGTCATCATCAACTGCTCCGCTTATACGGCTGTGGACAAGGCTGAGGAAGAGGAAGACAAAGCCTTTGCGGTCAATGCCTTCGGAGTTGAAAATATCGGAAAAACCGCAACTGCAATTGGCGCGAAGGTTATTCATGTATCGACTGATTATGTGTTTCCCGGCACTGAAAACCGCGAGCTTGAGGAAGATGATCCAACAGGTCCTGTCAGTGTATATGGCAGGAGCAAACTTGAAGGTGAGCGTCTTCTTGCTGCATCGTGTGCAAAGAGTATTATTGTGCGTACAGCGTGGCTGTACGGGCGGTACGGAAAAAACTTTGTCTATACCATGGTCAACGCGATGAATGTGAGGGAAGAAATCAAAGTGGTCCATGATCAGGTGGGAAGTCCTACCAACGCGGTGGATCTTTCCGCTGCACTTATTGCAATTTGTCAGAAGGTGGATGGGGCTCAAGGCACTGAATATTGGGGTGTATATCATTACAGCGGCGGCGGGCAGTGCACCTGGTATGAGTTTGCTAAAGAAATTTACCGTCTTGGGCGAAACTCGGGAGTTATTACTTCAGACTGTACAATTACACCCTGCACGACGAACGATTACCCGACACCCGCCGCCCGGCCGGCATATAGTTTATTGTCAAAAACTAAAATGATGAACACGTTTGGGGTCTCGGTTCTTGAATGGAAACAATCCCTCATAAGTTTTTTTAAGAGTTATATACCCTACAGTAATCAGGAAAAAAAATGAGAAATTTTACCGCTATTCTTATAACCGGAGGCGCCGGGTTTATCGGCAGCAATTTTATCCGGGTTTTATTAAACAATTCACAGTTTTCCGGCAGGGTGGTGAATCTCGACGCCCTTACCTACGCCGGCAACCCGGAAAGCCTTGATGATGTGGCCGCGGCCCACGGCGAGAGATATGTGTTTGTGAAGGGTGATATTACCGATCAAACATTAGTAGACGGGCTTTTTGAGGAACACCGTATCGACGCCGTCTGTCACCTGGCAGCGGAAAGCCATGTAGACCGTTCCATTCACGGTCCTGCCGAATTCGTGCGCACCAATGTAAACGGGACCTTTTCCCTGCTTGAATCCGCGCGAAAAGCATGG
>JAFGQO010000054.1 GCA_016935615.1 Bacteroidales bacterium | reverse complement strand
TAAACAATGATAACGTATTATTAATTGTTGATTCGATATTAAAACTCACCAAATTCTGTTCTTCCTTATCGATATCTATTGTTGATACCTGAACAATATTATTTACAACATCAACAAGGTTGTTTGTTGAAGCTATAATAGTATCAAACAGATCCTGCTGATCAGCCGGCAATTTACTTCTGTCTACCAGGTTGGAAATTAATGTAATGTTATTTAAGGGAGTTCTGATCTGGTGAGATAATTTCGATAAAAAATCATCCTTCTGCTTGCTTTCATTCCTGCTTTCATCAATCCATTTCTGCATTGTTTTTTGGTTTCGCATCTGCAAAAACTCATAAGTATAAATAATTGCATGAATTGAAAGGTAGGCTCCGATAATTCTCAGGCTAAAGCTGAGTTCATAGTCAGGAAGAGCAGGGAAAAGAAGATTAAGATAACAAATTAGCGTAATACATATCAGAAATACCAGTGAGATTCTTGTGCCATTATCAAGACCTTTAAGTGCAATAGCCAGTATAGGATAAGGAAATAACCACAGGAATCCGCTTCCAAATGCTCCGCCTGTCGCAAGACAATACAAAAGAACGAATGCAGTAATTATAAGAATAAGATTTGATGATAACTCTATCTTCGAAGATTTTAAAAGATATTGATAGACAAAATAGGTTAATGCTGATGCAACTCCTAGTACCAGGGCCAGAAGATAATTTTCATTGAACAGGGCGATGATGCCGAAAGCAATATAGAAAAAAAGAGATATCGCAGATGCATAGCTTATGGTTATTACCTTGTTAATAACTTCCGTATCAAGGTTGTTATCAACTTTCTTTGAGAAATAATTTGTAAGGTATCGAAGTAATCCCATAACAGGGTAATTTGGTATATTACTTATTAAATTTAATTAATAATTAGCATAAATAGTAATTTTATTCGTTTTTAAAATGACAATCAGCAAAGTAATTATTAACCAAAGAGCTGTTATAAAACCGGTTGTTAATTTCAGACTTTAATTGAGAAAAGTTAAATTTGTTGAAGGAGACAGTCTTTCATATGAAATATATTGCCATACTGATTTTAGTACTTTTAAGTACCCAAACCAATTTTTCTCAGGCAGATTCTTCCAATATGGTGGAGTATAATTCTGATTTTCAGTTTAAGGAAGGTCTTTACCTTAACTTTGAAGATGTTAAAACAAATTCGCCTTTGCCAAAATCAAGGATTATTTCGGAATACGATTACAATGATCCGGATTTTTTTGATAAGGTATTGGTGAAATCCAGTGTGTATTATTATGATAACCTGGGCAACCGGGACAAACTAAATCCCGATAAAATATGGGGGTATTCCAGAAACGGATTTATCTATATCCAAATAGAGGATGATTTCTTCAGAATTACATTAATTGGTTCTATTTGTCATTTCATTGCAAGTCATACAACCTATACTGATTATTACAATTCACCATACTATTACAATTCTTATTATTACGATCCATACAGAATTCCCTCTGCATCATATCCTTCTACGGAGATGCGGCAGTATATTCTGGATTTCAATACTGGCAGGGTTCTTGATTATACCTATGAAGCAATTGAAGTTATCCTTATGCAGGATCCCGAATTGCACGATGAATATGTTGCATTAAGTAAAAAGAAGAGAAAACAACTTAAGTTCGTATATATCAGAAAATACAATGCTAAAAATCCTCTTTATTTCCCAAAAAATTAAACAATAACATTATGAAAAAGTCAATAATCAGCTTGGTTTTTATTGCACTATCTGCAATCGTTCTGTCACAAAGTTATGTGCCAACCAGAGATGATATCAATGCATTCTTTAATACAAAAACTATGGTGGTATTGCTTGATAATCCGCTAATGGA
The DNA here is from genome assembly GCA_016935615.1 of Bacteroidales bacterium. GTDB lineage: Bacteria > Bacteroidota > Bacteroidia > Bacteroidales > UBA10428 > UBA10428. The sequence goes on along the minus strand of JAFGQO010000054.1, from coordinate 57,608 downwards.
ATATAACATTGTAATAAAGGAAGTTATGCAACAGGAATGGGATATTACAGAATTTGAATTTATTACTTTAAAACAGTTTGAAGAACTTCGTTTTGATCCTCAATATTCCTTTCTTTATATGTCAAAAGTTACTTTCGAGAACGATAAAACAGATGCCATTTATAGATTCCTTCATTTATCGCTTGGAGGAGATTATTACAGAAAGAATCAAATGCCTGATATTGCATCAGTGCCATTGGCATATTATAATGTTGAAGAGGATAATTATATATACAAACTTGCTATTCTGGTGAGATTTATTCAGAACCACGCAATATTGATCAAAGATCATCCTGAGATTGTTTCTGCCAATGTACTGCAACACTATAACGACAACATGAAAAATATTCAGGGAAAGACGTTGTATCTGCTTGAGGAAGAACTTTCAGATGATGTGAATTCAACAGCAAGAATAAAAAAAATATACTCATCAGATTTCCGGATTGTTACGAAAGAAGATATTACCGATGCTATTTCCAGAAGAAATAATGATGTGGTTTTTTTACATAAAGTGGGACCGGAAGGCACAAAAATCAATGCTAGGTGTTACAAGATAATCATAGGTGCCGCCGATGCTAATTTTTATTATTTCGATTATCATAAAATATCAAGCAAAAATCCGGACGGCTTTCTGAGTCAGGATTTTAAAAAGCTCGAAAGGAAGTAATATGCAGATTTGATTTTCGTCAAATGGGCATGGTGCTTTTTAACCTGTATCAGGGAATAACTTGATGCAGAGTGTTTATTAATTGTATCTGTGTAAGGGTAAACTCACATATCTTTTTACTATCTTACGTCGCAAATAGAATAGAATTATGAACAACAGATTATTACTTTCTATTCTTCTGATAGTTTTGTTGAATGGTAGTCTGTTTTCACAGCAGGAAGATGTTGAATCGACATTATTACTGACAGATCGATATGTTGCATCCGGAGATATTGTCAGGGCTCTAACAACACTGGAAGATTTTCTTGTCAGAAAGCCTGACAATATTGATATACAGGAGAAGAAAATAAGCATTCTTATTGAAAATGAGAGAAGCAAGGATGCATATAGGGATATTGAAGAATATATCAGGATGTATAATAACCATCCTGAATATTATTATCTGAGAGCTCTTCTTCATCTGCAAAAAGAAAAATACAACAAGGCAATTGAAGATTTTGATCAAGCCTTGCAGCTTGATATGCCTGATGAATCTGTTTACAAAGTATATCTTAACCGGGGCATGGCTCATTTTTACCTTCAGGATTTTGATCTGGCAGAATCTGATTTTGATGCAACACTGGCGGTAAATTCGAAATCTGCTGCAGCATATCACGGGAAAGGAATGGTAAAATATGAATTAAGAGAATATGATGAAGCTGCATTGCAATTTGAGAAAGCCCTGAAGATCGAAAGTGAAAATCCTATTACTCATTTTAATCTGGCAATGACTTATTTCAGACTGGAAGAAATGGAAAATGCATGTTATCATTTTAATAAGTCATGTACATTGGGACATAGAAATGCTTGTCGATTATTAATGATGGAATGCGCTGAAGAGATTAAAATCCCAAAGTAAAATCTAAGGGTACTTCTTAATTATATTATTGTAAATTTATCCTCTTTTCTGGCCGATGGATCTTTCGGTAATTATAGTAAATTATAATGTCAAGTATTTTCTTGAGCAATGTCTTCATTCGGTTTACAAATCCATTGAAGGTATTCATTGTGAAATTATTGTTGTTGATAATAATTCTGTTGATGGCTCCTGCCAGATGATCAGAGAAAAATTCCCTGAAGTTATTCTGGTTGAGAATAAAAAGAATTATGGTTTTTCCAAAGCGAATAATCAGGGATTGGCTATTGCAAAAGGGAAATATCTGTTGATGCTTAATCCTGATACGATTGTACAGGAAGATACATTCTCGAAATGTATATCTTTTATGGATAATCATTCCGATGCAGGAGGACTCGGAGTGAAAATGATTGACGGCAAAGGAAATTTCCTTCCCGAATCCAAAAGGGCATTACCCACCCCATTGGTTTCATTTTTTAAAATATTCGGATTGTCCAGACTTTTCCCCAGATCAAAATTATTTGGGAAATACCATCTTGGATATCTCGATAATAACAAGATCAGTAAAATTGAGATTTTACCGGGTGCATTTATGTTTATCAGGAAAAATGTTTTGGACAAGACAGGATATCTTGATGAAGCATTTTTTATGTATGGCGAAGATATTGACTTGTCATACAGAATCATTCTTGCAGGGTATAACAATTATTACTTTCCTGAAACTACTATTATCCACTACAAAGGGGAAAGCACAAAAAAGGGAAGCATCAATTACGTAATGGTTTTTTATAAAGCAATGATTATTTTCGCCAAAAAACATTTTTCTGCAAAAAATGCTTTTCTGTTCAGTGCCCTGATTAATCTGGCAATTTATTTACGGGCGTCTTTATCCATATTCAGAAGATTTTTTTTAAAAGCAATTGTACCTCTGTCCGATGCATTTTTTATTTATTTCGGATTTTATTTTTTTGAACCATTTTGGGAAAAAATTAAGTTTGGAATGGACAATTATTATCCGGAAGAGTACCTTAAATATGTTGTACCGGCATATATTTTGTTGTGGTTTTTCTTTTTATTTATTGCCGGGGCTTATGAAAAGCGAACACGAATTGTTGACTTGCTGAAGGGTATTTCGATGGGAACAATTGCCCTGTTTATCATCTATGCTCTTCTTCCTGAAAGCTTAAGGTATTCAAGGGCTCTCTTATTGTTGGGTACTGTTTGGGCAACAGTGTCGGTTTTTTTAACCCGGATCACTGTTGGAAAACTGTTTCATACTGTAAACCTGTCGTTAAGCAGACAAAAGAAAAGAATTATTATTGCAGGTTCATTGAAAGAGAGTAATCGTGTATTTTCCATCATGAAACAGACCAATATTGTTCCAAATCTGGTAGGCATTGCAGGGATTAACGGCAAGGGCAATAGCGAATCGTACATAGGTGATCTCTCGCAATTGAATGAAATTGTCAAAATAAACCGGATTGATGAAATTGTTTTTTGTGCGAAGGATATTCCTTCACACAAAATCATTCAAACAATGTTAAGCATTAGCGATCCTTCAATAGACTATAAAATTGCTCCACCCGAAAGTCTTTCAATTATTGGCAGCAATTCCATTAATACAGCCGGTGAATTGTATATAGTACATTTTAATTCTCTTAGCCAGGGCTTTGCACAAAGAACAAAAAGGCTGTTTGATATCCTGGTGGCGTTGATTTTATTACTAATCTTACCGGTTGCATTATTCATTGTCAGGAATCCATTAGGGTTGATCAGAAATATTTTTCTGACTCTGACAGGTTTCAGAACATGGATAGGATTTTATCCGGATAATGAAGCTGAGATCGGCACACTACCAAAACTAAACAAGGGTATTCTAACTCCAATACCCGGATCAAGGAATAAAAAAATAAATAGTGAAACTATTAAGCGTATGAACTTGTTATATGCAAAAGATTATAAGATGAGTACTGACATATCTATTATTTTCAGGGATTTCAGATATTTAGGCAGATAAATGCAATGAGTAAAACAGAGGTTATATTACCGGCAATGGGTGAGGGGATAATAGAAGCTGCAATAACAAGATGGTTTGTTGGTGTCGGTGAGTTTATTCAGGCAGATGATCCTTTGTTGGAGGTGGCTACTGACAAAGTTGATTCCGAAATACCTTCGCCGGCATCCGGAGTGATATCCAGAATTATTTACCGGGAAGGAGAAATTCCAAAGGTTGGGGAAGTATTGGCAATTATTGAAAGTGAAGTTGAAAAAAAGGGAGCAATTCCGGCGGATAGGGATGATGAAGAAAAATCTGATCTATCTGAAAGACCAGCTTCCAAAAATATAAAAAAGGAGATTGATACAGGGGCGAGAATTAAAGAAAAAAAATCATCCGGCTCTCAAAAACCTTTTACAGCAAAACAATCTGCAAGTGGGGACCTTATTACTCCCTATGTACGATATTTTGCCAAAAACAGAGGCATCTCTTTTAACGAATTACAGCATATCAGAGGTACCGGACTGGGGGGAAGAATAACAAAGGAGGATTTAAATTCATACATTCAGTCTGGAAGAAGATTCAGGAATGAGTATGACAAAGAGATATACGGTAATCAAAATCTGAATACCGGAAAAGAGAGCCTGAAAAACAGTTACATTTTACAGCCGGGAGAAGAATTGATTGAAATGGATCGTACCAGAAAATTAATTGCCGAGCACATGGTACGCTCCAAGCGTATTTCTCCGCATGTTACATCAACTGTTGAAATTGATGTTACATCTTTGGTGGATTGGAGAGAGATAAAAAAAGAGGATTTTTATAAAAAGCATGGAGTGAAACTGACTTATACACCCATAATCGTTTTAGCAACAGTAAAAGCGTTAAAGGATTTTCCCGGAATAAATGTTTCTGTTGCCGGCGACTATATTGTCAGAAAAAAATATATAAATATTGGGATTGCTACTGCATTGCCTGATGGCAACCTTATTGTGCCGGTAATTAAGGATGCTGACAAATGTAATTTTATAAGCATATCCAGGCAAGTCTATGATCTTTCAGACAGAGCAAGGAAAAACAAATTGTTGCCTGCCGAAATAAAAGGAGGCACATTTACAATAACAAATATGGGGAGATATGATAATATTTCCGGTACACCGATAATAAATCAGCCTGAAGTGGCTATATTAGCGGCAGGGGCAATTAAGAAAAAACCCGGAGTTGTTTTAATTGACGGGAGCAATGCAATAGGGATCAGAGATATTCTTGTTTTATCTCTAACCTATGATCACAGGGTTATTGATGGTTCACTGGGAGGTGTGTTTGTACATACTATAGGGAGGTATTTATCGGAAGAATTACCTGTTTTTTAAGTCTTTTACCTTAAAAAACAGAAGATTTACCTTAATAAGTGGTTACTCTCATGAAATAATCATTACGTGCATTACAAATTATTTTTAAATTTGTTTATTCCCAACCAATTCGTTAAAAGATGAGAATTTATAATTCGTTTCCATCTCTCTTGATTTTTCTGTTGCTTTTCTGTTTGAAATTATCCGCTCAGGAAGAAACAAATCCTAAGAAATTATTTATTGAAGCAGAATCTTATTTTCTATTTGAGGAATACAAGGATGCTTTACCATTATACCAGCAGATATTTCGGGTTGAACCGGAGAATTATAATGTTCAGTATAAAATTGGCATATGTTATCTTAACGATGTTTACCTTACCGCCAAGTCAATTCAATATCTGGAAAAAGCTTCACAGAACATATCTATGGATTACCGACAAAACAATTACAGGGAGAAGAAGGCTCCGCTTGAAGCATATTATTATCTTGGAAGAGCATATCATATAAACAATATGCTGGACAAAGCGATAGAAAATTATCGTCGATTCAGAGAACTTGCTGATCCTGCAGAATTTAATTTGACAATTGTTGATGAGGATATTGATGCGTGTCAGTTAGCAAAAAAAATGTTGCAGGAGCCGGTTTATTTTTCACCGGTGAATGTTCGGAATCCTATCAATACAAGGTTTGAAGAAATTAATCCTGTGGTTTCAGGTGATGGGAATACACTGATATTCACAAGAAAACTTCAATTCTATGATGGTGTTTTTATCAGCAGGAAAAATAGTGATGGCACATGGTCTGAACCTGAAAACCTTACACCTGATTTTGGCCTGGACGGAAATTCATACTCCTGTGGAATATCCTATTTTGGAGATGAGATTTTCGTATACAGGAGCGATAATTTTGATGGGAATATATACTCCAGCAAGATGGAAGGAGAAAGATGGGGTTCTTTGATCAAACTGAATGACAATATCAATACAAAATATTGGGAATCACATGCATCACCTTCAGTTGACGGAGATTATCTTTACTTCACTTCGAACCGCTCAGGTGGATACGGTGGTCTCGATATTTACAAATCAAAGCGCAATCCAAAAGGAGACTGGGAGCCGGCAGTAAACCTTGGCCCGGTTATTAATTCACCAAACAACGAAGAAACGCCATTTGTCTCTAATGAAGGATATACTTTGTTTTTTAGTTCTCAGGATCATAATACAATTGGAGGATACGATATTTTTATTAGCAATTTACAAAGTGATGGTACCTGGAGTAAGCCCAGAAATATGGGTTCTCCTTTAAATACTACTGGAGATGATTTATTCTATTGTCCGATGGGAGTGAACTCTTTTGGTTTTATGGCACTATTTGATGAAAACAATACAGAGGGAATGCTTGATATTTATGAAGTTGAAGTTTATAACAAATACATACCGAGAACATTCCATGTGCAGGGAAAAATTATAACTGATGATGCAGATCCCAAATACTGCCGAAAGCTGAAAGCGACAATACTCAATGCGAATACAAAGGAAATAGTCAGTGAAACGAAAGTTGAAGATGACGGTACGCTCTTTCTTTCCATGTCTCAGGGAGAATATATCTTATTCATTGAAGGTCCGGAAACTGAAACATTTCAACAAAACATCGATTTGACTGTCAATCAACCCGAGTCTCTTGTCATCATTCCTGAGATTGTGCTGGAAAAATCGTCTGCTATCAGTCCGCCGATTCCAACTGCTGCAAAAACAAAAATTAAAACCAAAAGTGATTTTTATGCTGTAACAGATTCAAGCATAATTCCCATTGATCTGATTGTTCCGAAAGGAGCTGATCTGGATATCCGGATTTTGTTAAATGATAGTCTCATTTTCACAGAGTCTGTCGAATCTGTAAGAAAAAGATTTACATATTTCTATAAACCTAAGCCCGGAGAGAACCTGCTGGAGTTCACAGCTACTGATCCTGAAGGAGGTGTTTCCTCAACTCTTGTTAGCATTACCTATTATTTGCCTTTGGCAGTCGAGGAAGAAAAAAAGCTGGAAGAAATTGTACCGGGAGCATCTGTTTATATAAAATCATTTGATATGATCTCTGAAGGTACACTCCAAAAATATCTGAGAAAGATTGAAATGGATGATTTTGATAGTTATTCCCAATTCTACCTTCACCTGATCGAGGTTTCCGATAAGGAAGGATTTACCACAGATGATGTGAACAGGTTGTTTTCCGTCTATTTTTCTCAAAAAGACAAAGATATGTTCGATTTGGAATTCAAAGCTGTATATGCTGACCAGGATTCAGTATGGGAAGCCGCTCTTGACTCTTCTTCAATTCCCTTGATTTATATTAAGACTCTGGTAAATAACAATCTTATTTCGAAGATAGATCTACAGAAAGTTTTGCTTGAATTGCTGACCAATGATTTTGTTGATGGAAATTCATTATACGCTTATCTGTCAAGTTTCCGGAAAGATACAACAGAATTTTATGCCGGGGATTTTGATATTTCCGGATCGGTTCGGACCTGGGAACTTTTTACTGACAATATAGGAGATCAGGATGCGAATTCTATATTGCAGCTTGCATCTACTACTGAAGATCTGCAATTCTTCTTCCAGAACGTATTGATAGCATCCTCGGGAGAATTAAAAAATCATCTGGCTCAGTTACAGATTGAATCATTGGCTATTCATAATTCTGTTGATTTATTGAATCATTTGTTTGGTGCAGTTGAGAATGAAAACTTTACATACGAAGAACTCATCAAAACTCTTGAGAAGGTATCATTAAACAGAAAATATTATCTTAATATATTCAATGAAGTACTGACCAATAACGCAAGTGGCACCTTAAAATCCCAGCTTTTATTACTGAATCTTGATGAAAGTCAAATCAATACCTACGAGAATTTGTTGAAATTTCTTGTGGAACAATCTCAGTACAGGAATTATTCCAGAGAAGAAGTGTACAATTTGTTGCTGGACCTGATTGGCATTACTGACATCAATAAGTTTTCTGAAAAGATTAAGTCCTATAATATCAAATCAATCAATGATGCACTTGCAGATACATCGTTGAAATATTTCTCTAATCCTTTTGAGCTGTTGCAATATCTGCTTGTTGTTGCACAGGATTATCACTTTACAGAATCAGACATTAACAACCTGCTTATTAGAATGATATTGGAACGTGGGTTGTCAGAAAGGTTGAGAATGAAAGATAAAAACAAAGGAATAAGTATCTGGAGGAATAAAAAATTCCTGACAGCCATAGTTTTTGTAAATGTTGTAATATTGATAGTTATTATTCTGTTAACCCTGAAACGGAAAAAATAGTAGAATGATATGAAATATATCTTACGTTTAATTCTAATACTGTTATTTCAAATGTCTTTTGGGACTTATATCTTTTGCCAGATATGGCTGTCAAATAAGGATATATATGACGATGCTGAAGAATATCTTGATGCGGAAGAGTATGTTGAAGCTCTGCCCCTCTATATGCTATTGGAAAAAAAAGAGATTATAAATTCTAATATCTCCTATAAAATAGGGATATGTTATTTGAACATCCGGGGGCAGAAGGATAAATCCATTTCTTATCTGGAAAATGCTTGTCAGAATATAACATTTAATTATCAAAATTCAATCGAAGAAACAAAAGCGCCGTTGAAAGCTATTATGATGCTCGGAATTGCCTATCGCATCAACAATGAACCTAAAAAAGCAATAAAGATTTTTGAATCGTTACGAGATACATTGGCAAACAATGATCTGGAAATGGATGCAATTATTGATATGCACATAAGACGATGTGAAAATGCTATTTTGCTTGCAGCATTTCCGGGTGAACCAAGAACAGAGAAATTACCAGGGCAGATCAACGATGAATTCTCGAACTATAATCCTGTGTTGGTTAGGCATGACAGTGTTCTATACTATATGGAAGAATTGAAGTTTTATGATGCTCTTATGCAGGTTCAAATGGAGGATGAAGGATGGGGAATACCGAATAACCTGACTCCTAAGATTGGCAGTGATGGAGATCATATTCTTGTTGGTGCTTCTTCTGATGGCAGCCAGTTGTTATTGTATTTGTATGAAGTATTAAAAGCTGGTGAAATATATACCACCAGATTAACTGAAGATGGATGGTCCGGGCTGGAGTCGCTGAATAAGAATATAAACACAAAATATCACGAAACTCATGCCAGCTTTTCTGCTGATGGTAAGACCCTGTATTTTACCAGTAACCGACCGGAAGGTTATGGAGGCTTGGATATTTATATGTCTGAAATTGATGAGAATGGTGACTGGGGGCCCGCTGTCAACCTTGGATCAACGATTAATACTCCGTTTAATGAAGAGAATCCAATCATGAATGTTGACAATGAAATACTTTATTTTAGTTCACAGGGCCATTTAAATATGGGAGGTTATGATATTTTCCGTGCACAGCGTAAAGGAAAAAACGAATGGCGTCAACCGATCAATATGGGTTCACCGGTATCTACCACAGATGATGACTTATTTTATTTTCCACTTGAAGAAGGTGTTTCCGGTTTGATGTCACGTCTCGAGAAACCAGGCAATACTTTGTATGATATTTACCGTTACAATAGCATGGTATTTGCAAACTCACCTCGATTTACACTTAGAGGCAGATCTGAAACAACAGACAGCACAAATTATAAAGATCAGCAAGTTTTGGTTATTAACAGCGAAACTTCTGATACGCTGATACAAACAAGTCCAAATCCTGATGGCAGTTATGAATTTTTATTACCTGCAGGCTCATTTTCAGTTTCGGTTATTGATAACAGCGGAAAATCCAGTGAAGGTACTATTGTCTTCAATGAAGGGGATACAGATAAGGAGCTGGTAACAAGTATTCAGGCATCATTGCCTGTTGATAGTCTTGTAGCAGAGGGCATTGCAAGAGATACATTACGCTTGAAACATATTCTTTTCGGATTCGATAGTTATAAGATTTCTGAAGAAAGCAAGATTTTTCTTGATGAATTAAGAAACTGGATGGAGAAATATGATTCAATAACTTTTCAAATTATTGGCTATACTGACGCTGTGGGCAGCGATAGCTACAACCTAAAATTATCGAAACTTCGTGCTGAAAAAATAGTCAATTACCTTAGTTCAAATTCTGTTGCCAAGGAGAGATTTAAGATCGTTGCCAAAGGCGAATCAAATCCCATAGCGATGAATACAAATGCTGACGGGACAGATTGTCCGGAAGGAAGACGATATAACAGAAGGGTTGAAATAGAACCAATATATGAAATTTCAGGTGTACTATTTTTAATAGAGATTGAAATTCCTGAGGCTTTCATTCAGAAACAGAAATAATTAACTGAGCAGCACTCCTTTAGAATATTCCATTTTTTTATTAATTTAAACTTGCTTTATTACAGATTAAGATTGTTGATACTGTAATCTGTTTTTCTCATGTTATTGACTTAAATTTGAATAAAAAGCAATCCTGATGAATAAGCTTATCTTAACATTTCTTTGTTGCCTTGTTAATCTGGTATCATCTTATGCTCAACGCAGTGAAAGTGAAATTGCATTAAAGGAATATTTCTCTGATGCTGAATTCTTTCTTACTCAGGAGTTTTATGCCGATGCACTTAATGATTACCTGCAAGTTTACAGAAGAGGGTATAAGAATAATGCGAATATTAACTATAGAATAGGAATATGTTATTTGAATATTGCAGGACAAAAAAACAAAGCAATTGAATACCTGGAAAAGGCAAAAGAATCTGTTTCACCCAAATATCGCGAATCAAGCCTCAAAGAAAAAAATGCACCTATTGATGTTTATTTATATCTGGGCAATGCCTATCGTGTTAATAACAGGCTTAAAGAAGCAATCAATTCCTACAATAAATACAAAGAATTATTGCCTGAAGAGGAAACCAATCTGCATGAGTATGCTAATCAACAAATTGAAGCTTCCAATATTGCCATTGAATTTATGAAGGAACCGGTAGAGGTTGAATTTATTAATCTGGGAACAACTATCAATCAGGGAAATGAGAACTTTAAGGCTGTTGTATCAGGTGACGGGACAACTCTTGTATATATGCATAAGCTTCCATTTTATAATGCCGTATATTTTTCAAAAAAAATTGATAACAAATGGTCTGAACCTGAGAATATCACACCTCAATTGATGTCAGATGGGGATCAGTTTGTCACTTCGATTTCTTTTGACGGGAAAATGCTGTTTCTTTCCAGGGAAGACGCTTTCAATAGCGATATATATGTTAGTTATTACATGGATAACAGGTGGACCAAATCTGTTCCTCTGGGTGCCAATATTAATACTAAATATTGGGAATCACATGCTTCTGTTTCCAAAGATGGAGAAACACTTTATTTTACAAGCAACAGAAAAGGGAACAAAGGAGAAATGGATATCTACATAGCCCATCTCAATGATGAAGGCAAATGGGGACCAGCCGTCAATATAGGAGAAACAATAAACTCAAAACTTAATGAGGATACTCCGTTTATCACAGAGGATGAAAAAATCCTGTATTTTAGTTCTCAGGGATTCAGAGGCATGGGGGGTTATGATATTTTCAAATCTGAGCGTATTAGCGAAAAAGAATGGTCGATGCCTCAGAATCTTGGTTATCCTATCAATACAACAGATGATGATTTATTCTATTTTCCTTGGAATAACGGGGAAATAGCCTATATGGCAAAAATTATGGAAGAAGGGCATGGAGCTACAGATATTTATCAGGTTGTATATCCGGTTGAGGTTGAGGAAAGTATTGCAGAACAACCTGAAACAACAGAAGCACAAAACCTGGTGGAGATCCTTACAAAGTCTCCGGTTGACATAACCGATAGCACAGAGGTTGAAGAAAAGGAACCCGTTGAGGTTTCTGAAATAAAAACAATTGTTATCTCACCTGTTTTGTTTGGATTTGACAAGTACATTTTGTCTGAAACGGGTAAAAGTGATATAAAACCATTGATTGGTCTTCTTAAATCAAATGAAGATGTATATGTTGAATTGCTTGGATATACTGATCCGTTAGGACCTGCCGAATACAATCTCAAACTGGCAAAAAAAAGAGCTCTGGCCGTGATGAACTATTTGATTGAACAAGGTATTGATGCGGGAAGATTGAAACCAATAGAGAAAGGAGAAGTTGATTTTATTGCTGTAAATACACATTCTGACGGATCTGATAATAGTGAAGGTCGAAAATACAACCGCAGAGTCGAATTTGAAGTTTTAGGCATTGATAAAAATGTGATAATTATCAAGCGCATTGATCCTGTCCCTGACCATCTGAAGGTACATTAATATTGTGAAGGATCCGTCCTGTTTTTGAATACGAACTTAACTTCAAAGTGAACACTTAATAAATTGAGCTACATGTAAGTACCCTTTTTATTATTTTTGAAACAACCAATTTTGCAATCTATGAAAAAGTCATTCTTTTATCTGGTGATATTGTTTGTATTATGCGTTGATTTTCCGGATTCACTGTGCCAGGATAATAAGCCAATTGCTGAAAATTTTAAGGATGGGGAATATTTTTTCAACCGCGGAGATTATAAGGACGCCGTAATTTATTATCTGAAACTATTGGCCATCGATTCTTTGAATTCCAATTATAATTTTAAGGTCGGGGAATGTTATCTGAATATACCTTCAAAGGAACATCTTGCTATTCCGTATTTTGAGAAAGCCATTAAAAAAATTGTGCCAAAAAACAAGTACAAAAAAAGATCACAGGATGAGACGAATGCTCCGTTGCATGCATATTTTTATCTTGGGAATGCCTATAGAATAAACAATCAACTGGACAAAGCGTTGGAAAGTTATGAGAAATTTATTGATTCACCTTATTTCTGGGGAAACTACAATCAGAATATTGTTGAGAATGAAATAAAATCATGCGAAAGAGCAAAAATAATTCAGGATGCACCCCTCGATTATGAAAAAGTTAATCTTGGAGATGCCATTAACAGTGATTTTGTTGAAGAAAGGCCTGTAGTTTCCGGTGATGGACAGACTCTTGTTTTTATCAGACGCCTTAAATTTTATGACGCAGTTTTTTATTCAATCCGGGAAAAAGAAAAATGGCGAAAAGCAGTAAATATTAATCCTGAGATCTTATCAGATGGTGAATTCTATCCTACCGGATTATCATACGATGGAAAACAACTTTTACTTGTAAAAAAAGAAGCAGGTACGGAAAATATATACATTTCTTTTTTAGAAGGAGGAACATGGTCAAAGGCAGTGGCTTTGGCTGATATAAATTCAGCATCGTCCGATATTCATGCAAGTTTTAACAGGGACGGCAATGAAATATATATTTCGAGCAACCGATCAAAAAGTAAGGGAGGGTATGATATTTTTCAATCAAAGCTAACATCGAAGGGAATATGGAGTAAGCCTAAGAATCTTGGTAAATCCATAAATACTGAGTTCAATGAACAATGTGCCTATGATTTTTCTTCTCCGAATGTTCTGTTTTTTTCATCTGAAGGGCACTACAATATGGGAGGGTATGATATATTCTACAGCAAAAAGAATGGGAAAAAATGGACAATCCCTGTGAATATTGGGTATCCGATAAATGATACGCGAAACAACCTTTTTTATTGTCCGTCTGATAAACTTCGGGAAGGATATTACGCAACAGAAGATGTTGAAGGGTCCGGAGAAACAGATATTTTTCTGATCAGAATAAAAGAAAATACAATTTTAAATTTTGAGGAATCCAGGTAAACATTCGGTGAAGCATTAATTACAAAATTGAAAGCTTTTCGAAAATACAACAAATACTGTTTTTTAGTTTTCTTACCTGCTCTGTTTTTCATATCCAAAGGAAATGGACAGGCAACAAATGATCCGAGAGAAGACTTTCTTTATGGTGAATTTTATCTGGAACAGAAAAGATTTCGTGAAGCCTTAAACTTTTATTTGTCATCACTTGAATACAATCCTGACAATTGTAATATCAATTATCGGGTTGGATATTGCTATATGAATATGATAGGTGAACAGCACAAAGCTCTTCCATACCTTAAAAAATCCGTATTGGAGATAAACAGGAAATATGTTGCAGGAAAGTATAAAGATAGCAGAGCCCCTATTGAAGCATGGTTGCTGCTGGGCGATGCAAATCACAGAGACAATAATTTGTCCGAGGCTTCCTATGCATATCATAAATACAAAGAATTAATTGCCGAATCTGATAAGGAAAAACACAAATTAATACAGGATCGTATTGTTGCATTGGGCATTTCAAAAGAGTTTCAACAAACGAAGAAACAGGTTAGGATAATAAACCTGGGGCATAATATTAATACTCGTTTTTCAGACTACAATCCCGTTTTAAGCGGAGATGAGATGACAATGATATATACACAGTTTTGGGAATCTTATGATAGAGTTGTTATGACAAAAAAGACTCTTTCAGGATGGACCCAGCCGATGGAAATAAATGAGCAGATTGGTTCATATGGGAACTGCTACACAGCTTCTTTATCTTATGATGGATCAGAATTGTATCTGATCTGTAATGATCAGAATAACTATGATATTTTTGTCAGTAAAATGAATGACAGCATATGGGAACCGATGAATCCTTTATCTTCAAAAATTAACACACGTTTTCATGAATCCAGTGTATGCATAAGTTCAGATGGATACTATTTATATTTTGCCAGCAACAGAACGGGAGGAGAAGGTGGGTTTGACATCTATTGTGCAAACAGAGAGGAGAGCGATTGGGGCAATGTAGTAAATTTAGGGCCTGTTATCAATACGGAAAGAGATGAAGAAGCACCATTCATAACGGTTGATGGTACGGGATTATACTTTAGTTCTGATGGTCATGAAACTATTGGCAACATGGACATAATGTGTTCAGAAATAAATGAAAGGGGAGGGTGGAAAAATCCAGTTAATCTGGGCACACCTTTAAATACAACAGGTGATGATATATTTTTCTTATATTATAAGGAAACTGGTACAGGGTATTTTTCACGTGATGAGGCAGAGGGATTTGGGAAAAATGACATCTATAAAATTCAAACAGGGAAATTTTCTGATTTGGCATATGGTGAAATCGTCGCATTTGCATCTGATTCTGAAATTACTTCTGCCGGTGTTATTCATAACAGTTCGTATACGCCGGAAAATCGGGCAATGAACAAGGATATTATTTCTGATACAAAAAAAGACAATTCTGTTGCTGATACTGTATCTGTTTATACAATACAGATAATGGCCCTGGAAAAACACAAGAGCAAGAAACTGTTCTTGATCTCACCATTGACCGTATCCCTTGGTAATGATGGTCTGCATCGGTATACTTACGGAGAATTCAAAGTATATTCCGAAGCTTTGGTCGTGTTGTTTGAATTAAGAAAATCAGGGTATCCTGATGCATTTATAAGAAATATAAATACAATTCAGAATTATCAGGGAATTAAAAGTACAAAATAAATGAAGAACCAGACAAAAATTAACCTCAGAGCTCTTGAGCCCGAGGACATTGATTTGCTTTACAAATGGGAGAATGATAAACAGGTTTGGCTGATAAGTGACACAATTACTCCATTCTCAAGATATATTTTGCGAAAATACCTTAACAATTCACATCTTGATATCTACCAGGCGAAACAACTGCGGTTGATGATAGATATTTTTAAAGATAAAAAATGGCGGACCGTGGGTTCTATTGATCTTTTTGACTTCAATCCTATCCATCTCAGGGCAGGCATAGGTATTTTAATTGGAAGCAAATCAGACCGGAACAAAGGAATTGCTTCACTCGCTCTTAAAGAAATTATTGCATATGCTTTTTCAACACTTAATCTTCATCAACTGTATTGTAACATACAATCTGAAAATACAGCCAGTCTTAACCTTTTTCAAAAGGCCGGATTCAGAATAATAGGGACAAAAAAGGAATGGGTAAAAACTACCCGCAATGAATATGTCGATGAAGTAATACTTCAATTGATTAATACAGATAATTAACATTTTTAGTAACTTATATATTAAGTTTCCAAATAATATTTATAACTTAATATGCAGTAATTTCAAATATAAGTAACATTTGGGATCAACAAATGCCAAATTTTTCTGAAAAGTTGTTGTTATCGTTTATTCAATCCATAATTAATACAGTGACTAAATATTGTCTTCTGATACTCCTTTGTATTTTAGCAATAAAATCTTCGGGCCAGGAAATTTCCGAATTGAATAATTATGTCCTTGATAAGGATAAGAATGCTGTAGATAAAGAACTGGAGAAAATAAAAGAGGCAGGCGAATTAACACAGGAGGCGAATAATTATTATAACGAAGCGCTGGAATTACAGTCTGATTATGAACTGGATGAAAAGACATTACAAAAAGAAATAACCAAAGCTGAGAGTAAGGCTCTCTCAACGCAAATGCAAGCTGATAAGTTGTATTCCGGAGCATATCAATCGCTGTACGAAATCTGCCGGAGAAACATTGAAGCGTCAAATACAATTACTTATGGCGATCCTGAAAGTTACATAACAGCTGCTGAAGAAATGATGAACAATGCTTCTCTGAAAAGGAAAGAAGCATCCGGAGTGAACAATCCTTACGAAAAGGCTGCATTATTGAACGATGCAGCCGGGATGGAAAATGCGGCAATTGAAAATATGGTATTGGCTTTTAAAGCCCAATCGGGTGAGACTATTAGCCTTCCGCAAGAGGAAGAGCTTGCAGATGATTATTACAATGATCAGGAACAGGAGGAT
This sequence comes from Bacteroidales bacterium, assembly GCA_016935615.1. Taxonomy (GTDB): domain Bacteria; phylum Bacteroidota; class Bacteroidia; order Bacteroidales; family UBA10428; genus UBA10428. The sequence continues at coordinate 40,852 of JAFGQO010000054.1, read as the reverse complement.
TCCTATGAACAGGAGGATTATAAATCAAGTAACATTGATCAGATCAGTGAGAATTTGGCAATAGATCAAGCAGTAATTCAGAAATACGATGCTTATATTGAAGATGAGTCTATTCCGGAACCTATAATGGTTACAAGAGCAGGAGCAGTTGGCGTTTCTGAAGTTTCTGTTGAGGAAGCAAGGACAATATTGCATCAGCATGCCACAGGAGACATTTATGCGACATATGGTGAGCCGGTGTATCCGGAAACAATTCCTGCAGATAAGGATTCATTGATAGCCGAAATACCACAGGATTACATTGAACCTGCAGGAGAGACAACAATTCCTGAAACATTTTATAAAGAAGATTTTTCTGAAAAGGAAGTCGGTATGCATTCAAGGGAAGTCTTTGACATCAGTGCTGCCTCACAATCTTCAGGTGTCAGGTTTATGGTTCAACTGGCAGCAAGCAGAATTCCTATTACCAGAACTCAGATGCGTGCAATATATCCGGGCAATTTAACCGTTGAAGTGATCAGAGAAGAAAACTGGTACAAATATCGCATTACGGGATTCAGACTGTTTACCAATGCAAATCGCATCGCAGTCCATTCAGGAGTCAGAGATGCCTGGGTAATAGCAACAAATGATGGAATAACAATCAGTCTTCAGGAAGCACGTGAAATGACAAGGGTTGTTGAAGCAGATGTTAAACGTCGTGGCAGGGGTGTAATTGAAAATAAAATCGATTTTTATGTACAGGTCATGGCTTCGAAAGTAAGATTATCAGAAGATGAAATAAAATCGGTTTGCCGGCATTCTCCCAACTGCAGGGAGATAATAGAGGAAGGATGGTTTAAATACCAGATCTATGCTGGTACAGATTATCAGCAGGCAATGGCTCTTAGAAATGGTATACCCGGAAAAGCATTTGTCGTAGCTTACGAAGCAGGATCAAAGCAAAATTTATACAAAGCAATTCATAATAAGTAAATCATTAAAATCTATTGATATGGAACGTATTTACAACCAGATTAGCACACCCTTTATTGCTGTCTTAACGGTAGCATTACTATTGACTTCATGTGTTTCACAAAAAAAAGTGAAATTAATACAAGAGAGAGTCAATAAAGAGATGACCACTCAGTTTTCGAATCCGCGTACAACAACTTACAGGATTCAGACAGGAGATCATATTTACATACGCGTTTATAGTGTTGATCCCAAAACGAGCAAGTTTTTTCAGTCCGATTTTCCATACCTGATGAATTCTACATATCAATATTTAAATACATATGTAGTAGATGAGTTTGGATACATATCCTTTTCATTTATAGAAAAACTGTTTGTAAAAGGATTGACTGTTCAGGAGGTACAACAATCTATACAGACTCAGCTTAATGAGTATTTCAAAGAAGCGACAGCATTCGTAAAGCTGGTGAATTATCAGGTTGGTGTACTTGGAGAAGTAAATTCTCCGGGCAACTTTACCATTGAACAAGATCAGATCAATGTGTTTCAGGCAATAGGATTAGCAGGTGGAATAACAGATTATGGAAATTATAAAGAGGCAAAACTGGTACGACAAACTCAGAATGGCTCTGAGATTTATATGCTTGATTTAACGGATAATCGATTACTCGAGTCTCCCTATTATTATATGCAGCCTAATGATGTTTTGTACATCGAGCCGAGAGGTTCAAAATCATGGGCATATGATAAATTTCCATACCAAACACTGTTTTATTTCTTTTCTATAGCTATTTTAGGAGCGGCATTGTTTTTGGATTAATACAGGATTTCCTAAATGAAAGATGAAGATCTGATTGCATTAGAGGAGCAAGGTATAGATATAAAGAAATGGCTGAGACTATTTATTCGCAACTGGCTGTTTTTTGCAGGCAGTATCATGTTGGCAATACTGCTTGGTATCATTTTTATTTCATTGTCTACAAAGCAGTATGAATTGTCTACTCATATACTGGTAAACAGAGAACAAAATCCACTTGATAAAGCAGAATTGTTCACTTCTCTGTATTCCGATCCATATCAATTAGAAAATGAAAAGGGTGTTTTGCGTTCGAAATCAGTTACTTCCCGGGCATTAAGGCAACTGGATTTCAGAACAAGTTATTATATAAAGCAGGGATTCAACAAAGTTGAGCTGTATAAAAATACTCCATTTACAATTGAAATTGACACAACGCATTTGCAGCCTGTAGGAATATATTTTTCATTGGTCTTTATAAACGACTCATTGATGAAAATTGAAGCGGAGGGCGAAGAAGTTATTCTTTATGATTTTTCAAAGGAGAGGTCTCAGCAAATTATACCTGAATTTAAATTTTCTGACACAGTTAAATTTGGCCAGATTACCGGCAATTCATATTGTCGTTTTACCATTTTACCAGGTTATACGTTCATCAAGAATCAGGAGTTGGATAAAGAGTATTATTGTAAGTTTCATTCTCTTGCACAACTCATTACAATTTTCAGGAATTTTAAAATCGAAAATGATCGGGGATCTTCCATTCTGAGTGTTTCCTTTCGTTACAGGAATCCGGGAAAAGCCGGAGATTTTCTGAACAAGCTTGTGAAGGAATATCTGATCAGAGGTGTGGAAAGAGATAATAAAATAGCAATTGCAACAATTCGTTTTATTGATGCTCAATTGGGTGATATCGTTGATTCATTGTATCATTCAGGTGAACGGCTTCAGGATTTTCAGTCGTCAAAACAGGTGCTGGATATTGGATTTCAGGCAGAGAAAGTATATACTAAACTTGAAGTTCTGGAAGTTGAAAGAGCAAAACTTCTTGTAAAAAAACGTTATTTCAGTTATTTGCTTCAGAGTTTGCAGACAAAATCTGATATCAACGATCTAATAGCACCTACGACTCTGGAAATCAACGATCCTGTTCTGAACAGTCTGATTGTTGAATTGGCGGAATTGTACAGTGAACGAACTGAAATTTCATTCAACTCAATTAAAGATAATCCTTATCTAAGTTCACTCGAAGTAAGAATTGATGATACAAGGCGAAAATTAATAGACGCTGCCAGCACCATACTGGAAGCTACTGAAATTGAAATTGAAGAAACCAATACTCAGATTTTCAGTGCTGAACAAACATTGAACCGTCTTCCTAAAGATCAGCAGCAGCTATTGAATATTGAACGAAAATTTAAATTGAACGATGAGTTGTATACCTATCTCTTAACACGTCGTTCAGAAATGGAAATATTTAAGGCATCCAATTTACCGGCAAATGAGATTCTGGATGTTGCAGATCCTGCTGATGCTGTAATTGTATCTCCAAATGTTAAACTGACTTTAATTCTGGCACTGATGCTGGGATTTTTTTGCCCGGGAGCCTTGATTTATTTCAGAGAAACTTTTAACAACAAGATACGGATACGGGAAGATATCCAAAAAATATCCAAACAACCCATTGTAGGACAGGTTATTGATTCAAAACTAAAAGATTTTTCCGCAGTACTTACTGAACCAAACTCGGTACTTACGGAATCTTATCGGACGCTGAGGACAAATCTTCAGTTTGTCATTGATGAGAGCAAGTCCAATACAATTCTTATAACGTCTGCAATACAAGGAGAGGGGAAAAGTTTCACGGCGTTAAACCTTGCATCAGTTTATGCTTTTTATGGCAAGAAAACAATTCTGGTTGATTTTGATTTAAGAAAGTCCCATCTCAGGGAGTATCTTGGTTTGAATAGAAAGGTCGGCTTAAGCAATTATTTAAGCAAAAATGCCGGGTATAATGAGATTATCTATAGTGATGAGAAGATGAATTTTGATCTCATATTGGCAGGTCCTATACCTCCGAATCCATCGGAACTGGCAGCCTCTGATCAGGCAAAGATACTCTTCAAAGAGTTGAATAAGAAATATGATATCATCATTGTTGATTCTCCACCTGTTGGAGTGGTCTCGGATGCATTGCAACTGTATTCAAATTCTGATATTATTCTTCTTGTTGTACGCTATAATTTTACATCACAGGAAGTATTGACCAATGTTCTTGAAGATCTTGAGGTACGAAAAATTGAAAAAATCAACATTTTACTCAATGATGTAGTTTTACCAAAATCTAAGTATGGATATGGTTATGGATATGGATACGGCTATGTCGAGGGGAGTGAGGAAAGAAAGGGTACTTGGAAAAGCAGGAAGAACAAGTCTTCATAATTCATGAAAGAAAGGGATCTCTTCCAGAAAATCGTAAGAATTCCCGGTTTTATTCAATCTGCAGCAATAATGTTTAATCCCATTGCTTACCAAAAGAAATTTTGCGGTAACGGAAAGATTATAGGATGATATCTGATCAAATGTATCCTGATGGATACCAACCCCGGGAGCTTTACATTCAATTAACATCACCGGATTTCCATGCAGGTTATATACAAGGGCATCATATCGTTTCATTAATCGGTTGACTTTGATCCCTGATTCAATTGAAATGAGAGACGCAGGATATTTTTTTTCCCGTACCAGAAACATCAGGATATTTTGCCTGACCCATTCCTCCGGAGTAAGCAACACCTTTTTTTTTCTGAAAGTATCGTATATAAACAACCTGGTGTCTTCAGAAGTAATCTTAAACGAATATTCCGGAAGATTAAGCTTCTTCATAATAGATTGTTGATATTTGTAATTCGCAAAGGCAAATTAATAATCTTTTTCTATTTTTAGCCAGATTGAAAAGTATTCTATGACTTATGAACAAATCATAAAGGATCTTAAGAACAAAAAATTTGTTCCTGTATATCTGCTTATGGGCGATGAGCCATATTATATTGACAGGATTTGTGAATATATTTCAGAGAATGTTCTGAAGGAAGAGGAGAAAGCGTTTAATTTGACTATAATGTATGGTAAAGATTATGATGCGGCTGCTGTGATAAATGCAGCCAAAAGATTTCCGATGGTATCGGAATATCATGTTGTTGTTGTTCGGGAAGCTCAGAATTTAGGAAGCTTTAATGATCTTATTTACTATGTCTCCAATCCTTTAAAATCAACAATTCTGGTTTTGGGTTATAAATATAAAAGTTTTGATAAAAGGAAGAAACTTTATAAGGAATTTGAAAAGGCCGGGGTTGTTTTTGAATCCAAAAGACTTTATGAAGATAAAATTCCCGGCTGGATTAACCAGCATTTAAAGGAAAAGGGGTATTCTATACAACCTCAGGCATCACTATTGTTAACTCAGTATTTAGGGAGTGATCTGGAAAAAATTGAAATGGAGCTTGAAAAGCTGATGATTGCTCTTCCGGATAATGAAAAGCAAATATCGATCAGATCAATTGAAGAGAACATAGGCATCAGTAAAGATTACAATACAATTGAATTGCAGAAAGCATTAGTGGAAAGAGACGCACTAAAAGCTTTTCAAATTGCAGAATACTTTGGACACAATCAGAAAAGTAACCCGATAACTGTTACTATTACATCCCTATATTTCTTCTTTAGCAAGGTTTTTCTATATGCTGTTATGAAAGACAAATCGAAACAAAATATTTCCGGGAAATTAAAAATTCATCCATACTTTATTTCAGAATATCAAAAAGCGGCGCAGGTTTTCAATCCGGCAAAAACCGCAGGCATTATTCATCTGCTCAGAGAATACGATTTAAAATCGAAAGGTGTTGGAAATTTATCAGGCACTCCACATGATCTATTGAAAGAATTGATTTATAAAATACTTAAATTGAATTGAAAACATGACATTAGTATTAATAGCAATTACCTCTTTGGTATCTGTACTGGCTTTAAGCAATAAATCTTTGTTTTATCGCCTTCAGTTTAATGCTTACCAGATATATCACAGGAAAGAATACTACCGGTTACTGACTCATGGTTTTGTGCATGCAAACTGGTGGCATTTAATTGTCAATATGCTTGTTTTGTATTTTTTTGGTGTATATGTAGAACAAACATTAAAAATCCTTGCTGCCCAGGATATGATCAAATTCCCCTTGCCGGTTTATTTGATTTTGTATTTATCGGCAATCGTTTTTGCATCAACCATCAGTTTGATTAAATTTAGGGATGATCCGATGTATAATTCGGTTGGCGCGTCGGGTGCTGTATCAGCAGTTGTTTTTTTCAGCATTTTTTTTGAGCCCTGGCAAAAGTTATATCTCTATGGTTTAATTGGCATTCCCGGAATAATATTTGCCATACTATACCTTTTGTACGCTCAGTATATGTCGCGTAGGGGAGGTGATAATATTAACCACGATGCACATTTTCTTGGTGCTGTTTTTGGTTTTGTCTTCCCACTGTTTATTGATTTCAGCTTATTTAAATTTTTTCTTTCACAACTTGGTATTTTATAAACTGATTGCTGATATACTTATACTTTATGTATTCCGGATTTATTTGTCATAACGGTAAGTTTTTATTAAGCGATGAAAACAGTTTGAGACATGACAACAGGGCTTTTTGTTATGGAGATGCTTTATTTGAAACCATACATTGTCTGGGAACAGAACCTCAATTTATAGATCGTCACTGGCGCAGGTTATCATATGGTATGAGCGTGTTAAAGATGAATGCAGGAAATGATTTGACACTTGAAATAATCCGGAATTATATTGAGAAGCTTTTGAATAAGAACAGGATTTTTAAAGGTGCGCGACTAAGGCTTACCGTATATCGGGATCAGGGTGGTTTGTATACTCCTGAAAAAAACTCCGTCTCCTGGATGCTTGAAGCTTCGGCTCTTGAAAATGAGATGTATGAATTAAATCCAAAAGGTCTGACAATAGATATTTTCAATGAGCTTTATAAGCCTGTTAACAGGTTATCAAATTTAAAGACCAATAATGCTTTGGTATATATTCTGGCAGGTTTATATCGCAGGGATAATAGTCTGGACGAATGTATTATTCTGAATGAGTACAAGCGTATAGCTGAATGCATTAGTTCAAATCTGTTCCTTGTTTTTGAGAAAGAAATTATAACACCTCCTTTGTCAGAAGGTTGTATTTCAGGAATTATGAGAGAAGTTATAATTGAAATCGCTTCCTCGTCAAACTTCAGTATTAAAGAATGTACCATACTAAAGAAAGATTTGATTGAAGCGGATGAAATTTTTATTACAAATACAATTCAGGGGATCAGGTGGATTGGAGCATATGGAGACAGAAGATATTTTAATTTTGTAACAAGAAAATTACTGGCTGAATTGAATAGAAAAGCTTTTGAGAATTAATTCATTTCCGGATTTTCCGGGAAATTTGCCCACATTTCGTATTTTTTACCCATGCGCTGTAATGTTTTTGTCCAGAAATGTTTGTTCATAGGCATCATAACTTCATCCGGAGAAATATCACCTACAACCCATGCATTTTCCGCAAGCTCATCTTCTAATTGATTCGGTGACCACCCGGAATATCCAAGAAAAAAGCGGATTTGTCCTTTATCAATATTTCCTGACGAAATTAATCTTTCAACAACTTCAAAATCACCTCCCCAGTATATGTTTCCCAGAACATGAACACTCTGAGGTATTATATCTCCCAATGTATGAAGGTAATGCAACGAATTTGTGCTAACCGGACCTCCAAGTGCGACATCGGCATCAATTTTTGGAAAATTCTCAACTACCTCATTAATATTCACATCAACAGGTTTGTTTAACACAAAACCAATGGTGCCATTTTCATTGTACTCTGTTATCAGTACAATAGAACGCTTAAAATAATTATCCAACAAAAAAGGTTCACTTAACAGCACTTTCCCTTTTTGTGGTTCCTGATTTTCGTCCGGCTCAAAAAAATTATAATTTAATACCATACTAAAATGTATTATGCAGGATTATGACAGGCATTGCTATATACAAATTACAAAAATAATTAATTCATTGTGTATTATTTCTTTGATATGTTATAATTATAGTATTTTATTGTAAATATTATAGGTATTTATATCATGCCGCCATGCCTGAATGGATTGTTTTGGTTTTTTTAATGCCGCTGAAAGCGGGAGCGAGGGTAAATACGCCACCTCTTGAGACGGTTTTGATAAAAACCAAATGAAGATACCCCGTCTGCTTGTCGCTTGCGCCATAGCTTCTGGCGCCTACGCTAAAACTTCAGCGACAGCGTGCGACGGAGCATGGCGGGGAGTTTCATTCGTTTTACGAATTTCGCATTCAGGGATTTAAATTCAATCCCTATCGGGATTTGATATCAGCGGCAGAAGGTAAAAGCTCTGGAAAATCATACTGTTCTAAAGCATGTATAATTGAAATACTACACTTCTATTTTAGGATTTTTCTAGCAAAAACACGTTCTTTGAAATGTACGTAATTTATTTTATAATTGATGGACATTTCAAAAAGACCTTCGTTGCTGGTTTCATTTCTGCCGGTTATTTTTCTGATCGTTTTTCTTACAGCCAATGTTCTGATTTTCAAAGAAAAAACACTTGACGGATCAAATCAAATTATTCTGTTGCTCGCTGCATCACTAGCTTCGTTAATTGCAATTCGCTTCAGGATCAATTGGATCAGAATCAGTGATTCAATATTGCAGAATATCGGTAAAGCCATGCCAGCCATGCTAATTCTGCTTCTTATAGGTTCTCTTGCAGGCACATGGCTTATCAGTGGTGTTGTACCGGCAATGATATATTATGGTTTGAAAATTATTCATCCCAAAGTTTTTCTTGTAACAGCAATTGTAGTTTGCGGACTTGTTTCTCTTGCCACTGGATCATCGTGGACTACCATTGCTACCATTGGTGTTGCTCTTCTTGGAATTGGAAAAACTTTGGGAATACATGAAGGAATGGTAGCCGGAGCAATCATTTCAGGCGCATATTTTGGAGACAAGATGTCGCCGTTGTCTGATACAACAAATCTGGCACCTGCCGTTGCAGGAACTGACCTGTTTACTCATATCAGGTATATGGTCATTACAACCGGTCCATCCATTGTATTGGCCATCCTGATTTTTCTCACAACAGGGTTTGTATATGATTACAACAATGATGTGGCAAATATAGAAGGAGTACTGATGGCTATTGACAGGGATTTTTATATCTCTCCCGTATTATTGCTGGTTCCTGTATTATTAATTGTTGTAATTATTAAAAAAACACCTCCGCTGCCTTCACTTTTAATTGGAACATTGCTGGGAGGCATATTTGCTGTTATCTTTCAACCTCAGCAAATCAGAGAAATTGCACAAATGCATGCACCTTATATGATTCAATCTTACAAAGCATTTATGCAGGCCATGTTTGGAGATATAAATATTGCATCAGATAATGTGATTGTCAATGAACTTTTTTCTACCAGCGGCATGAAGGGTATGCTAAATACTGTTTGGCTTATATTATCTGCAATGGTTTTCGGTGGTTCTATGGAAGCAGCAGGTTTTTTATCGCGTATTACAGAAACGATAATCAGGAAAGTTAAATCAACAGGATCATTGATTATGTCAACAATTTTCACATCAATATTTTTCAATATCACAGCATCCGATCAATACATTTCAATTGTTGTTCCGGGCAGGATGTATTCTGATATTTACAGAAAAAGAGGGTTGAAACCGGAAGTTCTGAGCAGAACACTTGAAGACGGGGGAACATTGACATCGGTTCTGGTACCCTGGAATACATGCGGAGCAACTCAATCCAGAGTACTTGGAGTATCAACATTTACTTATTTGCCATACTGTTTCTTCAATCTGATAAATCCTGTTGTGGCAATTGCAATTGGTTATCTGAATTATAAAATCAGAAAATACAATGATCCAAAAAAATCACTAAAGAGAAATAAACGTAAATAGCAGATAATTAAAACATTACACTTAGATTTAAATTAATCAAATAGTATTCAATGGAAAAGACATGGATTACATTGATCAGGCATGGGGAGACTGAATGGAATGTTGCAATGCGGTTGCAGGGAGTAAAGGACAGCAATTTAACATCCAAAGGGTTAAAACAGGCAGAACTGGTGGCCGGGAAATTATGCAAAAGGAAATTTGATATAATAATTTCAAGTGATTTGGGAAGGGCAATAAAAACAGCTGAAATCATTGCTTCCAAAACCAGGTTGAATATTATTCGGGACCAAACGTTAAGAGAACGAAATTTTGGAATTATGGAAGGTCTTACCAGGGAGGAAATATCAGAAAAATATCCTGATGTTATATCTGGTTACATGAAAAGAAAGGTCAGTTATGCAATAGAAAACGGTGAGAGTCTCACAGAATTCTATGACCGGGTTACACAAGGATTAAACAGGATAATAAGTATCCATAAGGGGGAAAAGATACTGATAATTACACATGGAGGCGTTCTTGATTGTATGATACGAATGGTTTTTAATTATCCGTTATCAGGAATCAGGAATTTTACAATTAACAATGCTTCTATCAATGTATTTTCAGTGAAGAATAAACAGTGGATACTCGAAGAATGGGGAAATGTTGATCATTTGCGGGCCATTGAAAAATTGGATGAAATCGATTGATTTATAGAATAAAAGAGAATCGGGATAACCTGCTTTGGCGAAGATCAAACTGTGAATTTACAAATAGGACAGGTTAAAATATACTTGTGTTTTTGTCGCATACGATGTCAAATCATCTGAATAACATTGCAGATGCGATAATTTTGTTTACGCCAAACAGACATTCAAATACATTGCATATTCATGGAAGATTCCCATTTTTTATTTCGAACTCATGGTAAAGTATATAAATTTACTTATCTGAATATCATTTGATATTGAAAAGGATTAAACCTTTTTGTATAATTTTCATCAAACACTGTAAAAATACCTTTTGTCGATAACAGGAATGGCTAACAGGAAGGGAGAATATTCTGATTCTGAACTCATACGGTTATTTCATGAGCCGGAAAAAAGTGATTATGCCTTTAACCTTATTGTAAAAAGGTATCAGGAACGTCTGTACTGGCATATAAGAAAGCTGATTATTGATCATGATGATACCGATGATACGCTGCAGAACACATTTATTAAAGCCTGGAATGGTTTAAAGAGTTTCAGAGAAGATGCAGGTCTTTTTACCTGGCTATACAGAATTGCAACGAACGAGGCTCTGAGTTTTTTAAGAAAGAAAAAAAAAAGGTATTTTGTGCCTTTGACGGATGTTGAATACGGTTTGGAAAGGAAACTTGAAAGTGATGAATATTTTAATGGAGATCAGATCCAGAAGAAACTCCAGAAAGCAATTCTCACCTTGCCTGAAAAGCAGAGAATAGTTTTTTTAATGAGGTATTATGATGAAATGAAGTATGAGACAATAGCAGGGATACTTAATATTTCAGTGGGTTCCCTGAAAGCATCATATCATCATGCAGTAAAAAAAGTAGAAAAATTTCTTATGAACGAATAAACCTTTTCTAATTTTAACAGTCAAACTGAAGGAAGCAAATGACAATGTCAATAAAATTAAATACCAATGAAACTGTCTGAGATTAAGAAACAAAATCCTTTTGCAGTTCCGGATGGATATTTTGACGAATTTTTATCTCGTTTACAGGATAAACTTGGTGAGCAGAAAGATGCTAAAAAAAGATCATTATACTACTCTCTTAAACCCTATATATATTCAGTTGCATCAGTAGCTGCAATTGTATTGGCAATTCTGGTTTTTTATAAAATATCAGGGAATAAACACAGTGAAACAGCTCTGTTAAACTCAGAAATAGCATTGGCATTTGAAGATGACATTTATGACCTTGATGAAATGTATATAATAGAGAATTATACTGAAAGACAGGAAGCCGAAGAAATGGTTTACGATTATGGCTCAGATCCGACATATAAGGATGAAATTATTCGGTATTTATTGGATGAGGATATTGAAATTGAATCCATTGCAGATGAACTTTAATCTTAAAATAATGAAGAAGTTTTTACTTACTTATTTATTGATTCTGCTTGCTGTCTGTGTTTTTGGGCAGTCCTCAAAATCTGAAAGGGATAATATCAGAAAACAAAAAGTGGATTTTTTTAATAAAAAACTTAACCTTTCCAATACTGAGGCTGATAATTTCTGGACTGTGTACAATGATTATCAGAATCGGAAGAACAAAATATCTTCCGAAAAGAGAGCACTTATTCGATATTATATGCAAAATGCTGATTACATGTCGAAAAATGAAATTACTGAAACCCTTGAAAAATATCTTTTTTACGAGAAGCAGGAAACGGACCTATTGGTTATATACAGTGAAAAATTACGAAAAGTGCTGCCTGATGAGAAAGTACTCAAAGTCTATGTGACCGAAGTTGAGTTTAAAGATTATCTTTTAAAACAGTTAAGGACAAAATAATTTTTTTTGCTTGTTAATTTCTTACCAAAAACCCTAAAATGATATCACATACTATGTGAGGATTTTCTTTTAATCTTCTGGTGCAGTAATGAAACCATTTTTCGCCATAAGGAACATAAATGCGCATAGTGTGTCCTTCATTTACAATTGTATCACGCAATCTTGGGGTAACACCATACAACATTTGAAACTCATAATGATCTTTTTTGGCTTTGTGTTTTGAGATTAGCGAAAGACAATTGCGAATCAGTTTTTTGTCATGAGTGGCAATCGCCGGAAACATATTTTGAGCTAAAATAAAGTTAAGACATCGTAAAAAATTGGTATTTATTTCGTTCTTTTTTTTATAGGCTATATCCGGGGATTCAATATAAATACCTTTGCATAACCTGATATTTAACGGGTGGTTTGGTATATTGAATTTTTGAATGGTCTTCAAATCCGAAAGAGATCTTTTCAGATAGGCTTGAATTACAATACCAACATTGAAAGGGAATTCACGATAAAGCTTCTCAAAGAGCTCAAGTTCAAGATCGGTACATTGAGAGTCTTCCATATCAATTCTAATCATGAAATTATGCCTGACAGCATTAATAACTATCTCACGAATAGTCTGATAACAAAACTCAAAATCTTTGAGCAAGTCAAACATTGTTGGTTTTAATGAAAAGGTAGTGAGAAGATCATTCTCTGAAGATTTTTCAATGGTTTGAATGTACTTTTTCTGAAATTTTTTAGCCTGTTGTTTATTGCTTAAAGATTCACCCAAAATATCAATTGTTGTTAAAACTCCTTTAGCATTTAAAAGCTTCACAATTTTTACCGCATCATGAAAATTCTTTCCGGCAATGTATTTTTTTGAAAAAATCCATATGAATTTTTCAGGAAGAAAAGGAATTATCCAGGCTATCAGTTTGTTGATCATTTTATTGGTTCTCAAATATGATTTTTATCATGTTTAAGTATTTGATAATTAGAAATTTATAAATTCAAAAAATTATAAAACAGGACAATTATCATTTATACTATTAAAAAAGCCGCAAGCTGGATGCTGCGGCTTTTATGAAAGTAGTATAATAATGGATTATCGAATTACCAATTTACTGATATGATAGGCTTCGTGGTTTCGAATTCGGATGAAATAGAGACCGGCAGGCAAATCACCTATATAGAGATCCTCATTAAATTCCTTATTCTCAATACGACGCATTATCAATATGCTGTTTTGCGCATTAAAGAGTTCAAGAATGTATTCTCCCGGGCGTTCAAACTCAGCTTCAACAGTAATGTATTCATTCGCGGGATTCGGATAATACTGAATATTCCATTCATCTGCTGCTATAGAACTAACTGCAAGGTCAGTATCAAGATACACTGACCGGACTGTCTGACAACCATTTGTACCGGTAACTGTCACACTGTATGTTCCCGACTGAGTGGCCGTATAGGTTGACTCTGTTGAGCCGTCACTCCATAAATAAGATGCATGGCCTGACCCGGCATCAAGGGTATACGGGAATTCTACTTCTAAGGCTTCGCCGCCAAAATCAACATCCGGACTTGGAATCACAACTATGGGGAGATTGAACTCATCATTTTCGGGCCTCAGGTCACCTTCTGAACTAATGGTGATGCTTATATCTTCCGAACCCAGATCATTCAAAGGAATAGTTTGTTGTGTCGTATGGACTTTTGAAGTATTATCTATCCATGTACCGATGTTTTCAAATTCTTCAGTAAATAAATAGTCACCTCCGCGACGATATTCCAACGTAATAAATGCATACGTTCTTGGTTGGTTCCCATTATTCAGTATAAGCACCTCAACATTGTCATAATCTCCCGAACATGCACTGTTATCAATATCAATCGATGCAATGACATAGTCTAATATATCCAGATGAACAGTTACAGTATCGCCACCATAGCAACCTGTTACAGTATCCAGAACAAACACTTCAACATTTGTTACATCAGTTACCGTATAGGTTTGTTCCGTTGAGTTATCATGCCATAAATATGTATAATTCTCGCCGTAACCTGCATCAAGTAACATTTCTGCCATTTTGTATACGGAATCTTCTTTAACACCTAAATCTATTATAGGATTTTGCAGAGTACTTACAACCCAATCCAGGGTGTCGTTTTCAATTCTCATATCGCCGGCTGTGACAGCGGTCAAATTGAAATCATAATCACCCAGTGCAGTCAGATCAACACTTTCCGAAACAAATGTATGATCATAATACTGACCGGGGAGAAGCTCACTGACGGTAACATTTGCATTTACTCTCGGCTGGCTTTCATACTTGAATGATACTGCAATATTATTTGATGAAGTAAGGGTATCGCTTCCGTAATTCTGTATCCTGAGTACAACCGGTTCGCTGCCGGTTCTGTTACAGGCATTTGCAGGACTTACCAGCATAACAGGTCTTACATCATGAATTCTGAACCAGATATCAATTGTATCGGATGCAGGACATCCATGTACGTCAACAACATCAAGCCAGTATATTCCTGAAGTATCTATCAGCCTTGATCCATTTTCATTTCCATCATTCCATAAATAAGAAGCAAAAGTCGGATCGACATCAATATAATAACTCAATCCATCAATAATGGTATCGTTTCCAAGATCAAGATCAGGATAACCATATACACTGATTGTTCTTTCTATGGTGTCATTCTCGGGAATCGTATCGCCGCCGAAGAAACAATATGTTTTCAGGTTGTAATCTCCAATTGCACTCATATCTTCGGTTCTGCTCTCAAAAGTAAACCATTTTGCAGCACCTGATAATAGTCTGGATTCAAGTACAATTGAATCTTTTACAACCGGATTGCTGTTAAATTCATAAAAGAGTAAAATTTTATCTCCGATGATCAGGCTATCTGTTCCTGTATTTCTTACCTGTATCTCTATACTCTCGGCATTTGTTAATTCGCAGGAAGATTGAGGCCAGATGATGCTGTCTACAGATACATCGTTAAATAGTAACTCAATGTATATCGAATCGTATGTTTCGCATCCATGGACTATTTCAGTGACCGTGAGGTAATACATACCCGGATCTTCAACATCATAAACAGGAGTTGTTGAGTTGTCCCCCCACAAATAAGAGTAATCCGGGTCAAAAACAGGCTCAATCATCACGGTATCAGGTCTTCTTGAAGAAATGGTATCGACAAGTCCGGTGACCGGGCTTTGCCATATTTCGAACGATTTAATGAGTGTATCATTATTTGTACCATAAAAGAACGGATCATCTTCAATGAGAGTATAGGCTTTTATTTCATATGTCCCCGGGGTATTTACATCGAACGAAGTCGGCATGACATGCAATACACTATCGCCTGGTATTAAATCGGATGCCAGGTAGAAGGTGTCTATTACTGCAGGTTCGCTTTCAAAATCGTAACCCAGGATAATAGTATCGTTCGTATTCAGATCATTGTATCCGAAGTTTGTCACCCAAATGCTCAGTTCGTCAGGATATGTATACTGACATGTATCTTTCGGAACGGATATGCTTGATACTCCGACATCAACCGGAGCAGGGTACAATTTGAAATTGTCAAAAGCAAGACCGCGGCCATTGTTATCATCGTCTGAGGCCCATTTTACTCTGAATTTTACTTTTACTTCAGTGCTAAATGATTCAGGCAATAATTCTTTCACTGTGAGCCAGTCACCACTAATCCCTGACCACCCGTTATGCCCCAGGGCATCAACCGGACTGTCGTACCAGCCCCAATAGGTGCTTAAGGCAGTGTGATCTAACAGGTTCCAGTTCTCGCCGTCGTCAATGGAATATTCCACTGCTGCTCCGTCCTTACCTTCTTCGGAATCAAGCCAGTAATCAAGTTCAATAATATGTCGCCGGACGAATGAAAGGTCATAACAGTTGCTCTCAAGGTATGAGGTGTCGCCGTTCTCATAATTTCCGTACGGGGAAAGTATCCAGGAATTCGGTGAATCCGGAAGTTTAGGAATGCTTCCGCCTTCAGGTTCTTTGCAAAGCCAGGTTGAACCTTCGGAAGGGAGCCATATACCTCCTTTGTATTCAAAATCCTCAGTGGAAGGAGGAATATAAGTATCACGAATAAAAAGAGGTTTTGTCATTGTATCGTTTGAAAAATCTTCGTCACCATCCAGAGCAACACCTATTACAAATTTATCGTAAACATCTCCCTGGGGGAAATTTGCCAGCTCGCTGAATGTAAAAATAATGCTATCGTCAACGGCTATTGATGAGTATATCGTATCATATACCAGAGTGCTGTCAATCCCCCACAATCCGAAATACACAGGGATCATTGCCGGTGTTGCTTCTTCGGCATAATTCCTTATGGTTACTTTAACCGTATCGTTGTAAAAGCCGATGCAATCATCGAAGGGAGAGTGTATTTCCGTAATGGCCAGATCTTTAGCCAGGTGATTTCCAAGAATGGTGAAATTATCAATATTGAATCCTGCCCTGCTGTCTCCTACCTGTGCATCGGTATCCAATACCGAGAAACGGAATTGAACGCTGTCGTTCCTGGACAACAATGTATTGGCTACATTGGAGAATAACAATTCTTCCCAATACGAAGAAGGCGAAGGATGATCAATATAGCTTTGCCAGATGGTTGTCCATGTTTTTCCTCCGTTAACGGATACGGACATAGAGGCCCGGTCAATCGGATTGAAATCAATCCATTTCCTCATATAGATCTTTATATTGTTATAATACCTGAGGTTGATCATTGGTGATATTGCATGGTAACTGTTGGTACCGTTTATTGTATCAGGATAAGCACCGTTGTCGGTAAGATCTGTCCCTAGGACTTTGGTCCCGGAATAGGCAAAACCGGGATCCTTTGACTTGATGTATACTTTTCCTTCAGGAACAGCAATTTCAAAATCCCCTTCAATATTCCAGCCTGTGGTGGTTGAGTAATTGTCATAAAAAACAGCTTCTTCTACAGTTGCAGTTACAACGTTTGAGATCGATGAAACAGGCAGTAGTGTATCGTTATATGAGAGTGATTGGGCATTCACACCAAAACCGAACTGGCTGTTGTGTTCAATGTCATCGGCCAGATCTGCCGTGAGCCACAGGTAGTTCTTACCAAGCTCCAGCTCGTGGGAAAGACCGGTAAATTCCACTTCTCCTCCTGAAATGGATACGGCAGAACCGACTTGTGTGGATTGACCCTTTTCTTTACTCTTGTAACTACTGCTTATTGTATGAAACAATTTAAAGCCGGAAGATTTAAAGTAACTTTCACTTCCGGAATTCAACTGGAATGACACACTGTTCAGGTCGCTGCTGCCATTGTTTCCCATGATCTCAATTTCAACCCTGATCAAAGGCAGTTGTTCGGTCTTGGAAGCGATTACTTCATGCTCTACATCGGTATAGGCAATACTCTTCACAAATTTATCAATGATGGCTTTTTCTTTTATTACCACACTGTCAACACAAACTCCGTGTCCACCGTTGGCCATACCCAGGAATCCCAGGTAGAAGTCTTCGCACAGGTATTTCTCATCGATCTCATTAATATTATATATTTCTCCTGTCCAGTCATCCAAGCGTTCGGTATAGGCAATTATTGTATCCCAGTCGGCAGAGGAACCTGCTTTAAACAGTATGGTTAATTCATCCTGACCGAGAAAACTTTTTGCCTGGGCATGCCAGAAAGTTAGCTCGGGTCTCTCGGCAACAGACAGATCAATGGCCTGTGATTGAAGCGTTCTGTAAACACTTGTTCCGGGATCTGGCCAGAAGAGCCATGCATTAAGGATTCCGCTTTTTGCACTTAATGGATACTGATCACCACCTGTGTCATACTTCCATTTCACAGTCGGATGAGCCGGCAGACTTGTCCATGTTGCCTGGTCATCAGGCGTTTCAAAACTGGAATTGAGATAATATAACGTATCAGTCTGTGCTGTCAGCAAAGGGATCAAGAAAATACACATAACGTGAATTGCCAACAATCTGTAAAGCAAAGATCTTTTCATTTTAATCAGATTCTGTTAAACTACATTTATTATTTCTACGTATAGCATATTGTTAAGTTATATTTTTTTCAACATAAATTTACCTGTCTGACTTGTATTTAAGTGCTTCCAGTTCATTATTTTATGAACCTTTTCCGGTTTTTTAACGTATATTATGCAGATATACTAAACCATTCTAATCATGCGATTTTTAAGTCTACTCCTGATCGTTATAAGCTGTACCATTAACACCTATGCTCAAACTGACAACGAATTCTGGTTTGCTGCGCCGGATGTATCTTCCGTTCATGGTGATTCACCCTGGAATGGGGCTCCTATTTATATGCATTTTACAGCGGCTTATGCAACGCATGTAATCCTCAGTCGCCCTGCGGATCCTGCGTTTGTTCCCATTGAATTCGATCTGGCGGAAATGGAACACTATACACTCAGATTGGATAATATTCTTGCTTTTGATGAAATTGAGAACTATCCTTCATCCGATTTGTTAAACGGAATGCAGATCAACGGGTTCAAGATCGAATCGGATCCGGGAGAGATCACTGTATATTATGAGCTCGACCAGTACTGGAACAGGGATATATTCCCTTTGAAAGGGAAAAATGCCCTGGGAAGGGATTTCTGGGTATCTACTCAGGATTATTGGAACAATGGCAACTATAGTGGAACTGACTGGAGCGGATTCGTGATCGTGGCTACGGAAAACAACACAACTGTTAATATACAGCAGAACGACGGCTGGTTGTATTTTCCAGTGCCGGCATTACGCACTGTGGTTCTCAATGCAGGGGAAACCTTCGTTTTCAGGGCGGCTGACCGTGCTGCCAACCGGCATATTAACGGAGTGCATGTTACATCGGACAAAGACATTGCCATTACCATCTACGATGATTCCATGGCCCATCCGGAAGGGTGCAGGGATATTATGGGAGATCAGATCGTACCGGTAGAAATAGTCGGAAGGGAGTATATCGTGATGAGAGGATACCTGTATTACGGAGAACGCATATTTGTTACTGCCACTGAAAATGCGACCGAAATTTTCATTGACGGTATTTCACAGGGTTTTCTCAATGCGGGAGATGTGGAACATTATTCCATAGTCAACACATACACTCATGTATCCAGTGATAAGCCTGTTTATATAAACCACATTACCGGCTTTGGCTGCGAGATGGGAGGAGCGTTATTGCCAACCATTGAGGGGTGTACAGGATCGCATGATGTTACTTTCACCCGTACTCCCAATGGGCTGGATAATTTTTATTTGAACATTATGGTCAGGAATGACACGGTAGACGGCAGTCCGAGGAAAAATCAGAGTTCCGGCAGTTTTACTCTCACAGTGGGAGCGGTGACCTATCCTGTCCCCGAGGCTTATTTTGATTACCTTGATTCTGATTCGGCTTTTGTTGTATTAAGGCAAAATCCCACTGTGAATGCTTTTTTCGCCACCAATATTCCTCCCGGAGCGGAAGCACGTGTCAGCAATTCCGTTGCACGTTTTCACCTGGGGGTAATTAACGGGGGTGCCGGCACAGGATGCAAATACGGGTATTTTTCCGATTATGCATCCAGTGAATCGTCAGCAGGTATAGGCGGATATCTGTCTCCTCCCGCAGGAGTCTATTGCAACCTGGATCCTATACACCTGGTGGCAGGAGGAGGGATATCCTATCACTGGTACAGTACCGATCCCCTTGCCGATTCAATAGTCGATTACCTGTCTGACACAAATGTTGCTGATCCCTACCTGTATCCTCCGACCACTGCAGATTATTCTTTTAATGTGGATATTGAGCAGGAGTGTTTTGCCGATACAACGATTACAATCTTTGCCAAGGTGGTGCTCGGGCCCAATGCGAACTTTGTGTTAAGTGACAATGAAGTATGTTCTCCGAATCCTATAACCATTACCAATACTACTAACACGGCCTCGCCGATTGATTGTGATAAAATGGTATGGGTGTTTACGAATCCTTACCAGGAAATTGATCAGGATACAATATCGAATCCATTCACCTGGACCTTCCCGGTAAACAATACGGATTCGATCGTCAACTACACCATTGAACTTCATGCTTTTGCTTCTTTTTATAGCTGTGGAAGTGAGAAAACCAAGACGGTAAGCGTTAAACCAAGAATTACAGCAGGATTTGATGTCGATACAAACAGGGGTTGTCCGCCTCTTGATATACAGTTTACCAACCAGACAACCGGTCATTATGATAGTACGAGTTATTACTGGGATTTTGGCGATTATTCACAATCGTTTGAAGAAGATCCGGTACACCGATATTACAATTTTGATTCGATAGATCATGTATATACTGTCCGACTCACTACGGAATCGCCTTTTGGTTGTTTTGATTCCGTTTCTGAAAACATTACGGTTCACCCGAGGGTAAGAACCGTAATGGCAATTGAGACCAGTGCCAGTTGTTCTCCTTTGGATATTGAGTTGAATCCGGGGAATTCCATTGGAGTTGATACGTTTTACTGGCATATTGACTATTTCTATGGCGACAGCAATTATATTGCGCTGAATAAGGATCCAATATATTTGTATCACCGTGATACAAGCATAACAGCCGGACCCGATACTCTTCATATCAATTTGTGGGGTATGAACCAATTTGGTTGTGTCGATTCATTCCCACAGCGTGACATTGTGGTTTTTCCTGCAGTACATGCTGAGTTTGATGCCGACAGGATAGATATTTGTGATGCGGACACTATCCTGTTCACCAACCATTCGGTTGGATATAAACTATTTTATAACTGGGATTTTGACGACGGAACCATCCTGCAGGATACACTTGGATCGTCGTTCCTGCATAACTTTTATAACAGATCGGATGCAGATTCTGTTTACAATGTTCATATGACGGCTACATCGGAATATTTTTGTGATGACGAGTACGATACACTTATTACAGTACATCCGTTTATCAGGGCCAATTTTGGTATCGACTATGATAATAATTGTACGCCTGTTCTGGCAACTTTTTCAAACTTAAGTGTAAGAGCGCATTTATTTGAATGGGATTTTGGTGACGGATCACCCGTTTCAAATACGTCTGATGCTTCGTTTACACATCAATACTGGAATGAAAATATGGCATCGGATACTATGTATTATGTACGTCTGGTTACGGAGAATTTTGAAGGGTGTACCGATACGCTGGTGCGGACCATATCAGTTTATCCGCATGTTATTGCCGCTTTTAACCTTGTGGATCCTTTGGGTTGTTCACCATTGGCTGTGACATTCAATAACAATTCTTCAGGCGGATCTCTTTCCTATTTGTGGAACTTCGGGAACGGTACTACCAGCACAAATCCATCACCAACATTTATTAAGAACTATACAAATCTATCTCATTATGACACAACATATTACATTTCACTTACGGCGTCCAATCCCTATGGATGCGACAGTGTGATGTATGATTCGGTAAATGTATTTGCTTCTATCGATGCTGATTTTAATTTGCCAATTGCCGATAGCTGTTCACCCTTTACTATCAAGCCTGAGAACCTTTCGTCCGCAGGGGCCAATATTTTTGAATGGGATTTTATCGGGAGCGGTCTGGGAACATTTACAGACTACGAACCGGATGTACCTGCATTTACCAACTTCACATCCGATGCAGATACAATTATCGCCAGGCTCGTAGCCTATGGTGCCGGCGATCCCCAGCATATGGCCTGTGCTGATACACATTCGGTGGAGGTAATTGTTTATCCTCTTGTGATTGCTGATTTTACGCCTGATCAATCTGCCTTCTGTTCACCGGATACAACCTTTTTAACCAATAATTCCGTGAATGCGGACAACTATATATGGACTTTTAGTGACGGATCAGGTTCTTCGGCTGTAAATCCAAGTCATGTGTTCGAGAACTTCAATAATATCACCGATGTCAACTACACAATCGATTTGCTTGCACGTTCAATGTACAATTGTACGGATGACACATCAGTTATTATTACTGTTTATGCCAAACCGGATGCAGATTTCTATTTTCCCACGGCTTCGGATTGTCCCCCGTTTGAACTGCAAATGACAAATATATCGGTCGGATCAAATTTAAGTTACTTCTGGAATTTTGCAGGTGAAAGCACAAGTACCCTGGAAAATCCGAGCAATATATTTGGAAACGATTCAACAGTTGTTGTTTCCAAACCGATCACTCTTGCTGTTACATCTGACAGAGGATGTGTTGATTCCATCACAAAACTGATCAATATCTATCCGAATGTCCGGGTAGCATTTACATGTGATGTAACTGAAGGATGCAGCCCTCTTGATGTACAATTTACAGGAGATACGGTAAATGTAAGCAGTATGTTGTGGTACATCAACGGTCAGACATTCAGCCCCCTGAAAGACCCTTCACACAGGTTTGTAAATGACACGCCGGGTGATGAAGTGTACGAAATCACATTCAGTGCGATATCGCAATTCAATTGCTATGACGATACAACAGGAACAATCACCGTGTTTCCCAATCCAACAGCAGAGTTTATTCCGAATCCCATGATCCAGTCGTATAATTCAGATGAGGATCAGACAACAGTAACTTTCAATAATGAAACATTTTATCAAAGCAGCTGGAGTTATGAATGGGATTACGGAGATGGAGTAACGGACAACCAGGATGCTGAATCCTTTAATCATGCTTATGGTTACATGTACTGGGGCGATCCTGAGAACAATTATTATTTTCCGGTTCAGATGATAGCCTGGAATACGGATAACCCGGAATGCAGGGACACCATTATCAGGGAGATACAGATCAGACCTCCTTTACCGCAGGTTATGCTTGAAGAGGATATTTCTGCCTGTGTACCTATTACACTTGATTTTGTTGCAACCACAAAATATGTATATCCCGACCAGTATGAATGGGATTTCGGTGACGGAGGATATTCTACTGATACAATGCCTGTCCATACATTTACCGAACCGGGAGTATATACTGTCCGGCTGGAAGTATGGGGTGATGGTGGGCCAAACTATGATGACAGGATAGTATTTGTTTATCCGAGACCTACAGCAAACTTTACTTTCAATGATTCATCCGTGTTTATGGCCAGCCAGAATCAACCACCTGATATCATTAGTTTTTATAATCAGACAAGTGGCGGAGATTATTACTGGTGGTTCTTTACAAATCAGGATCCGGGTGCATCAAATCCTTCATTCAGCATTGAAAATTCTCAGTCTACGGAGAAAAATCCGACATGGTTTTATGAAGAAGAAGGAGTTTATTATGTAGCGCTAATTGCAGAATCTGATTTGGGGTGTTATGATACGGTTGTTCATTCTATTCCTATTTATGTACATGGAGAAGGGAATATACAGTTTCCGACAGCATTTACAGTTGATCCTGCAGGGGCAA
Source organism: Bacteroidales bacterium (assembly GCA_016935615.1). Lineage (GTDB taxonomy): Bacteria > Bacteroidota > Bacteroidia > Bacteroidales > UBA10428 > UBA10428. The sequence goes on along the minus strand of JAFGQO010000054.1, from coordinate 17,100 downwards.
GGGATGAATGGGTATCAGATCCTGCGGATTTGGATACCAGGATATTCAGACCGTATGCTCAGGGTGTGGAAGAATACAAACTTGAGGTATACAATCGCTGGGGAGTTTTGATTTTTGAATCCAATGATGTTAATCATGGATGGAATGGTTATTTACAGGGGCAGCCTGCAAAACAGGATGTATACATGTGGAGGGCAAAAGGCAGGTTCACTAACGGACAACCTTTTGAAGTAAGTGGTGACGTAACATTATTGATTGTACCTCAAATACAGTATTGATCATAATATTGGGCCTTTTACTGTTTATAACTTGTTCTTTGTCAAAATTATTTCAGTTATTAAAAGAATTATTTTCGTTTTATAAACCAACTAAGTGTTATATCCGTAACATAGGGTAAATGTTAAAAAACAGTGCGCAAATTTTTCACTATTATATTGTTTTTCCTCTTATATAGAAGTGTGTACTGTCAGGACCCACAATTCTCACAGTTTTATTCAAATCCGCTTTATCTGGGTCCTTCATTTGCCGGAGCAGTAGATGGAAGTCGTATTTGTCTCGCATACAGGGATCAGTGGTGGGAAGCCTCATCACCATTCAGGGCATACAGTATATCTTATGATCATTATTTTTCAACCTTCAATAGCGGAATAGGTGTTCTTGCCTATCATGATGTTTCAGGTACCGGCAAAATGGGTTCTCTTAATATTGGACTTCATTATTCCTACAATTTCCAGATTTTCCATACCTGGCATGTCAGGCCGGGCTTATCTTTTGCTTATGTTGAACATGGCTTTTTCGGTGATCTGACATTCATTGATGAAATCATTGGTTCTTCAACTTCAGTTCCCGATCCGTCAAGAGAAAGATCACGGGACATTGATATAGGAACGTCTGCCCTGATCTATACTAAAAAATTCTGGATAGGGGGATCTGCCGATCATTTGTTAACACCCAACATCTCTTTGTATGCTTCAGAAGCTAAAGTTGACATCAAATACAGTTGTTACGGAGGATATGAATTTCGCCGAAAAGGCAAACTGCTAAAGCCGAGCGATGAAACCATGACATTTGCATTTATGTACAAACAACAGGCAAGCATCAGACAATTTGATCTGGGTGTTTACTGGCATAATTATCCCCTGGTATTGGGTCTTTGGTACAGAGGTATACCTTTTGTTAATTCACACAGAGGTGATGCCATGGTTTTTCTGGTGGGTATAAAAACCAGACAATTAAATATAGGATATAGTTACGATTTTACAATTTCAAATCTCCTTTCGGATGTTCGCGGATCGCACGAAATTACACTGACCTATAAGTTCCTTCTTCCGAAAAGAAAAAAGAAAGGCGAGGTTCCCTGTCCTGAGTTTTAGTGTAAGATCATGCAAATAATTCCCATGCTTTTATTTTAAAATACTGTTCGGTTACTTTCATGCTCTTTTGTCTGGCCTGCAATATTCTTGATCTCAACAAACGTCCTGAGCCTCAGAAGAGCTTATCTCATTAAAGTTAATTATTTCATTTATGTGAATTGTTAAAGCTAAAATCTTATTTTTGTAGCGCATTAATCAGATAATCATTTAGATAATTTATAATGAAAAATTTACCTACTATTTTAAGCTCAATTTCATTAGCTGCTGCAATTGCACTTTTTATTTTATTTTTTACAGGCAAAAATAATATTTCTTCAGATGCATCGGATGAACAGTCAATAGATTTGCCAATTCCGGCCGGTGGAATTGTATACCTGAATATAGATAGTGTTTTGAATAAATATGACATGTACTTTGACATTCAGTCTGAATTACAGGAAAAACTTAAAACCTCTGAAGCACAATTGGCAGCAAAGGAAAAAACTCTTCGTAGCGATATGCAGGATTTTCAATATAAAATTGATCGTCAACTGGTTACTCGTGCAGAAGCGGAAAAACTCCAGCAGGAACTCATGCAGAAAGAACAGGCATTGTATCAGCTTCAGAATAATCTTCAGGTTGAATTGGCTGAGATGGAACAGGTAGCTCAAAGAAAAGTACTGAATTCAATCATGGAATACCTTGCGGATCTTGAAGAAGCTGATGAATACCAGTTTATCCTGGGAACAACATTCGGAGGGAATATTTTGTATGCTAATGAGGGATTGGATATAACAAAATCAGTTGTTAAGGGTATCAATGAAAAGTATAACAAAGAAAAGGATGATGATTAATATTCATTGTATATGACCTTTGCTGATAAGTATTTCCGGAAATTCAAATACAACAACAAATACAAGATCCAGGAGCCCCCATCGGGGCTCTTGCGTTTTATAGTGGTGATTCCTGCATACCTTGAAGATGGGATACTAAACATATTAGCATCAATAAAAGATGCCGATAAGCCCGAAGGAGATACTGAAGTTATTGTTGTTGTGAATTTTTCCGGGAATGATTCATTGGTTAACAAAGAACGTAACATTAAAATACATGAATTGTTGTGCCAATGGGGTTTAAATAACAGCAATGACAAATTGAAGTTTTTCACTGTTTTGGCCGATAATCTTCCGGCAAAACATGCAGGAGTGGGTTTGGCAAGAAAGATCGGTATGGATCTGGCCGTTGAGAGGTTTGGCCAGATCAATAATGAAAATGGGGTAATTCTTTCTCTTGATGCCGATTCCAGGGTTGATCATAACTATTTTACTGTGTGTGAAGAAAAGATACGTAATAACAATACCCTGGGTGGGTGCATCTATCAATTTGCTCATGATCTGGACGAAGAACAGTATTCTCATGAAATATATAGTGCAATAGTCCAGTACGAGCTTCATTTGCGTTATTATAAGCATATTCTGGATTTTACCGGCTTTCCGCATTCCCACTATACCATTGGTTCATGTTTCGGCATAAAAGCCGGCTTATATGCAAGTCATGGTGGCATGAACCACAGACAGGCAGGGGAAGATTTTTATTTTTTAAACAAAGTTTTCCCGGATGCTGAGTTTACTGAAATAAATAACAGCTGTGTCTTCCTTTCTTCCCGGCCATCATCCAGAGTTCCGTTTGGTACAGGTCCTGTTGTTTCAAAATTATCTCAGCAACCTGATAAAGAGTACACCACTTATAATCCGCAGGCATTTTTTGAGCTGAAGCAGGTGTTCGATGCTGCAGATAAGTTTTATCAAAACACAATTTCTTCAGCAGAGAACATAACAAAATTCTTTGCGCCAGGTGTCAGATCATTTCTGGCGGATCAAAATTTTCTCAATAAACTTGAAGAGATAAAAAGAAATACCTCTTCGCTGCAATCCTTCCGGAAAAGATTTTTTTTATGGTTTGATGGATTTAAGGTCGTGAAATACCTGAATTATGTTCATCTCAAACAACACAAAAAAATTTCCGTGACTGAGGCTGTTGTGAAATTTCTTGAAGAGATCGGCGAATCCGTTGAAAGCACCGAAATCATTTCTTTACTAAACAGGTTCAGGGAATCGGACAGGAAAGGTAAAATCACATCTGATCAGATACTTTAAACATGAGTTCGAAATATAACTCGCAACAGATCAATTATTTAAAATGAACATCTTAGTATATCTTTGAGCTTTAGTGTCTTAGTGGCATCATTATTTATTTATTCTTGCCACAAAAACACCATAATGATTATATAATATCATTCTTCGACAATAACAAAAACATCTTCGTTGTCTTTTTTCATCAGGTATTGTTCTCTGGCAAATTTTTCCAGGTTTTCATCATCCGTTTTCAATTCATTCAGGCGCTTTTTATCTTCTTCGATTTTTTTCTGATAATATGCTTTATCAGCTTCCAGTTGTTTTAATTCCCTCAGGTGGTGAAAGCGTTCCAGAAGGTTATTCTCATCGAGAAAACATATCCATATAGTAAATACTGCACCTGCAATAACAAATTTATTCCTGAGCCATTTGACGATTTGCTTTTTATCCGAAGAATGAATCATAGTATTCTTAAAGAAGTGAATCTGTAAAAACCAAAATTAGTAACGAATAGCAATTCTGCAAAGTCAAATGAGCAGGATTTATTTACAATTTCAATTTTGTTGTAAAAAACATGAGAAAAATCATATAACTATTTCATAATCAGATAATAAATATCATTTTTTTCCATCGGAAATTCGAATAATTTTAAAATAAAACTGATCATGAAGGAAGCAATATGTAAAATACCTGAACCGGTTAACGAATCTCAGCTAACCTATTCACCGGGTTCGCTGGAAAGAATTGAGTTGAAGGATGCCCTGGAGAAAGCTCGGTCGGTTGAAAAAGAAATACCCATGATTATCGGTGGCAGGGAAGTGAAAACCGATAAAAAAATCAGGATACATCCTCCACATGAAATTAGACATACCATTGGATATTATTATCAGGGAGGGAAAAAAGAAGTGCAGATGGCTATTGATGCTGCCAGGAAAGCAAAAGAAAACTGGTTGAACACATCCTGGGAAGAGAGAGCATCCATATTTCTTAAAGCGGCTGATCTGCTGTCAGGGCCTTACAGGGCAAAAATGAATGCAGCAACCATGCTTGGCCAGTCAAAAAATGCTTTTCAGGCAGAGATCGACTCTGCGTGTGAGATGATTGATTTTTTCCGGTTCAATGCAAAATTTATGGAAAAGATCTATGCCATACAGCCCAATTCGGTAAAGGGTATCTGGAACCGGACCGACTGGCGTCCTCTCGAAGGATTTGTTTTTGCATTAACACCTTTTAACTTTACTTCCATTGCCGGAAACCTCCCGACCTCGCCGGCAATGCTTGGAAATACCGTGGTATGGAAACCTTCAAAGTCCCAGATATATTCAGCGACGGTAATTATGGAGCTGTTAATTGAAGCGGGTCTCCCTGCGGGAGTAATCAATATGATCTTTGTTTCTGGTCCTGATGCTACGGAAGTGATACTTAATGATCAGGATTTTGCCGGTATTCATTTTACAGGATCAACAGGTGTTTTTCAGAGCATTTGGAAAACAATAGGTCAAAAAATCGGCACATACAAATCATATCCCAGAATTGTTGGTGAAACGGGAGGCAAAGATTTTGTATTGGTACATCCCTCGGCCGATATTAAACAGGTATGTACTGCACTGATAAGAGGTGCATTTGAGTATCAGGGTCAAAAATGTTCGGCTGCTTCCCGGGCATATATACCTGATTCATTATGGGAAAATATCAGGGAAAACCTTAAAATCAATCTGGATAATTTAAAGATGGGACCGCCGGAAGATTTCAGTAATTTTATCAATGCAGTAATAGATGAAGCTTCTTTTGATAAGCTTTCGGGAGTCATTGAGAAGGTCAGAAAGGATAAAAACGCTGAAATCCTTTTCGGAGGGAATTGCAATAAAACAAACGGTTATTTTATTGAGCCTACGGTTATCTTAACCACCGATCCTCATTATTATACCATGGAAGAGGAATTGTTCGGGCCAATTTTAACCCTGTACATTTATCCTTCAGACAAATTTGATGAAACCATGACCCTTTTGAATGGTACATCAAAATATGCTTTGACAGGAGCTGTTTTTACAAAAGATCGGAATAGTATTGTTCGGGCGATGGATAAGCTGCGTTATGCGGCGGGAAATTTCTATATAAATGATAAACCGACAGGAGCAGTTGTGGGACAACAGCCTTTTGGCGGTTCAAGAGGATCCGGCACAAATGACAAGGCTGGATCCATGATCAATTTGTTGCGATGGCTATCACCAAGGTCAATAAAGGAAAATTTCAATCCCCCGGCAGATTATACATATCCTTTTCTTGCTCAGGAATAAGATCTAGAATTATTTTTCTTTGCCTGTGCTGCTTATAATGCGAAAACCGACAAGACGATCAAAATCACTCATGGGTTCTCTCAGATATACATAGATGGCGTATTCGTTTTCTGTTTCAGAGTGATTTCCTTCCGTAATATCAAAAGAAACTGCTTTAGAAGTTTGATCAATTGTTGCATAGGCATAATTATAATAGCCCTGTTTCAGCAACAGATTTTTTTCATATATTCCTTTTTCAGGGTTATAGAACATGGAATTGTCTGCATCAGTTTCCCAGTTTGTTAAAGCACCATAAATATAAACCTTCGATATCAGTTCATACGGCGATTCAAGAGTGAAATGAACATATACATAATCTGATTCGATATGCCTGTCGTATGCATCCGGCATGTCAACATAAAATCTGCCGTTAAGGTCTGTGGAAGAAAAGTAAGGCACAAATTGTTTCAGCTTATCAGGTTTCAGGTAGAAATGTGTTTCAGGACTTATGTATTTGATACTATCCAGTCGGTCAGAAATGTACTTGATACTTTTAATATCGAAATAACGAAATTCATTACCTCCTCCGGTCATCAGCTGATAAGGCAGGTCAAGGTACAATTTATCATCCCGCAAAACAGGTTTATATGCCATGTTCAGCTTATTGTTCCAGTCATTGTTCTGAACAACCACTATTTTTATTTCCCCCAGAGGATTCATAAGATCAAGATCAGACAAATCAATCTCAATTTGCAATTCCTGATTCTTTTGGTCTGATTTTTTCACCCTGCCTTTAATATTGACCCTGGCTTCAGCAATACAGAATTTCCTGGTGAATACTGTTTTTTCCGGTTCGGAACCTTTGTACACTTTTACAATGTAATTGCCGCTTGTCAGGAAATTAGAATCTTCGGAGGGTATCCTGGTCATGAAATGAGCATAATATTTCGTGGTATTGAATGATGAATATTTATTTTCTACCAGGTTGTTATTGAATCCGTCCAGGTAAAGGTGTTCAGGATTCTCATTTAGCTGCCAGTCATAAGAGCATGCCGCGACAGAATAATAATAATCTTCTTCAGGTTCCCCGATATGATCAAAACGCAAACACAGCTTTTCATCATCACCGAAGAAAATAACCGGCAGACTTAAGTCATTTTCTGAGCGGTAAAATAGTATGGTATGAATGTTTGGGTCCAGACAAAACTCTTCAACGATATTTGTTTCCTGAGATAAAAGACCATCCGGCAGAAGCAAAAAAAATACTTCAAGGAATAAGGCAAATTTCAAACCGGTGATTTTCTGATGATCCTGATTTTGTTTTCGCATAGAAATGAAATTTTATCAAAAGTTATTTTTTGTGAAAAATGAACAAACAAATTCCTTCATTATCAGTTGGTAAATTAACAATTGAAATTGATCCTGTTTCGTTGCATAAGTTTTAAAAATAGCTATTTTTGTGCCACATTTAAAATGTTCTTTATCTAAATGTCTGATAAGTTTACAATTAGGAAAGGTCTGGACATCAATTTAAAAGGTAAAGCAGAAAAAATCTTTGTGAAAGCTGAGAGATCTGAACTTTTCGGTGTCAAGCCAACGGATTTTCATGGATTAGTCCCGAAGTTGACAGTAAAAGTTGGCGATAAAGTAAAAGCAGGATCAGCCTTATTTTATAACAAATATCGACCGGAAATAAAATTCACCTCTCCCGTCAGCGGTGTTGTGCAAACCATTAATCGGGGTGAACGCAGAAGAATACTGGAAGTTATCATTAAATCTGATGCTGCCATTGAATATTTTGACTTTAAAACAGATCAGCCGGCTGATTTATCACGTGAAAAAGTAACTAAAAAATTGCTCGAAAGCGGACTATGGCCTTCCATAATTCAGAGACCCTATAATGTTGTTGCAAATCCTGAAGATCATCCGAAATCCATATTTATTTCGGCCTTTGATACTGCTCCGCTGGCACCTGATTACGATTTTATGGTCAGAGGAATGGAGAAAGAATTTCAGGCAGGAATAGATGCTTTATCAAAGTTGACGGAAGGCAAAATTCACGTAAATGTTGATAGCGTTTATCCACCGTCTTCAGTGTTTACTCAGGCACAGGGCATTCAGATAAACAAGTTCAAAGGTCCTCATCCGGTTGGAAATGTAGGAACTCAAATTCATTTTATTGATCCGATAAACAAAGGGGATATTGTTTGGACGGTTTCTCCGCAGAATGTTATCGCGATAGGTCGTTTATTTATAACAGGTCGTTACGATGCCTCACGCATTGTAGCTTTAGCCGGATCGGAAGTTATGAAACCAAAATATTACAAGACAATTGCGGGTTCATGCATTCGATCCATTACCAGCGGAAATGTGAACGAAAACAATGTGCGGTATATCAGTGGAAATGTTTTAACCGGTACCAGGGTAACAAAAAATGGATTTTTAGGATATTACGATTCACTAATTACTGTCATCCCCGAAGGAAACTATTTTGAGTTTATGGGATGGCTTTCTCCGGGATTTAATAAGTTTAGTCTTTCCCGTTCTTTCTGGTCATGGATGTTTTCCAGAAAAGAATACAGGATCAATACAAATCTGAAGGGAGGAAAGCGTGCCCTGATGATCACGGGCAACTTTGAGAAAGTATTTCCTATGGATATTTATCCTATGCAACTTCTCAAGGCAATTGTTGTGGAGGATATTGATCTGATGGAAAAGCTGGGTATTTATGAGGTAATTGAAGAGGATTTTGCACTTTGTGAATTTGTTGATACTTCCAAAACAGATATTCAGGAAATTGTAAGAAAAGGTCTTGATCTGATGATCAGGGAGATGGGTTAATTCGCCGAATCAAATAACGGATAAAGAGTAATGAAAAGACTCAGAAAAATACTGGATAATATAAAACCAAACTTTGAGCAGGGAGGAAAACTGGAAAAATTCCGTTCTCTTTTTGATGCTTTTGAAACGCTTCTTTTTGTTCCTGACAGAGTTACACGATCCGGTTCTCATATCAGAGATGCAATAGATATGAAAAGAACCATGATCATTGTGGTTTTGGCTATGTTGCCTGCACTGCTGTTTGGTATGTGGAATGTTGGCTACTTTCATTTTTCATCCATAGGTGAGGTAGCCTCAAAAACATTCTGGCAACTTTTTGGCTTCGGATTTTTAAAAGTTCTTCCCATTATAATTGTTTCTTATGCGACCGGATTGACCATCGAAATCATCTTCGCTCAGATTCGTAAGCACGATGTGCCTGAAGGCTTCTTTGTCACCGGGATGCTTATTCCCCTGATTATGCCGGTTGACATTCCTTTGTGGATGGTTGCCGTGGCTACTGCATTTGCAGTAATTATTGGAGTTGAAGTATTTGGCGGTGCAGGAATGAATATTCTGAATCCGGCACTTACAGCAAGAGCTTTCCTGTTTTTTGCATACCCTTCTGAAATGTCCGGTGCAGAAGTCTGGATAGCAGGACTTAAGAATGGTGCCGGACTGGCAGACGGATTCTCGGGTGAAACAGTCATGGGATATGCGGCTTCCGGCAAGCTGGAAGCTATGCCTTACAGTCCGGTGGAAATGTTTCTTGGTACCATTCCCGGATCAATAGGTGAAACATCAACCCTGGCCATATTGATTGGTGCATTTATTCTCATTTACACAGGCATTGGAAGTGCTAAAATTATCCTTTCGGTTTTTACCGGAGGGTTTCTTATGGGATTGATACTAAATCTGTTTGCTGTAAATGATTACATGTCGATACCTGCATGGCAGCATCTGATCATAGGAGGTTTTGCCTTTGGAGCAGTATTTATGGCAACAGATCCCGTATCGGCTGCTCAGACAGAAAAAGGAAAATACATCTATGGTTTTTTGATAGGAATACTTGCTATATTGATACGGGTGCTTAATCCTGCATATCCCGAAGGAGTTATGCTTGCAATATTACTTATGAATGTATTTGCTCCCCTCATTGATCACTACGTTATCGAAGCCAATATAAAAAGAAGGATGAAAAGACTGGAGACTTCAAAATCATAAATTTTCATGAAAAAATTCAGTAACCTCTACATATTCATTTTCTCGGCCGTAATGGTAACGGTTGTTGCTGCTTTGCTCTCTGTTGTTGCAATGAAGCTGAAACCTTTCCAGGAAAAGAACATTAAACTGGAAGCCATGCAAAATATTCTTACATCGGTGCAGGTTGAGAACAATAAAAAAAATGCAGAAAGCTTGTTCAACAAATACATCACCGACAGCTATGTTATTAATACGGACGGTAAGAAGCTGGGGGGAGTTACCGCTTTTAACGTGGACATGAAAAAAGAAGTAGCCAAAATTGATGAGATCAAAAAATTAGAAAACCTTGTTCGGGAAAGAAGAGTAAGTCCTTTTAAAAATTACATTTCAGGATTCATACATTTCAAAACTGCAGATAAGCAATCGGTTAAAAGCCAGGTGGGGAAGGTAAATTCTAACAGACAACTCCCTGTTTTTATTTGCGAGAAGGAAGGCAATACCTATTATATCGTTCCTCTGAGAGGGAAAGGGTTGTGGGGCCCGATCTGGGGATATATGTCTTTTGAAAATGATCTGAACACTGTTTATGGAGCCGTTTTCGATCACAAATCAGAAACTCCCGGGTTGGGAGCAGAGATCAAAGAATCATGGTTCCAGGAAAATTTCAGGGGAAAGAAAATTTTCAAAGACGGGGAATTTAAATCCATTGAAGTAGCAAAAGGTGGTGCAGATGATACCGATCAGTATGCTGTTGATGCTATTTCGGGAGGAACAATTACAAGCAAAGGTCTTGAGAGCATGATCCATGATTGCCTTAAGAGTTATTCTACATATTTTGAAACACTAAGAAACTGATGATATGAGTGACAGGGAACCATTATTTTCTTCGAAAAATTTAAAATTGCTAAAGGAGCCATTGGGAACAAATAACCCGATTACTGTTCAGGTGCTGGGAATATGTTCTGCTCTTGCTATTACGGTAAAACTGAAACCTTCTATAGTAATGGCGATCTCAGTAATTGCAGTTACTGCATTATCGAATGTGATCATATCGTTGCTCAGACACTATATACCGCCACGCATACGGATTATTGTGCAATTAACAGTGATTGCAACCATGGTTATCCTTGTGGACCAGATCCTTAAAGCATTTGCCTATGATGTAAGCAAACAGCTATCGGTTTTTGTCGGTCTCATTATTACCAATTGTATTATCATGGGGCGCCTTGAAGCGTTCGCACTGGGTAACAAACCCTGGCCGTCTTTTCTTGACGGAGTGGGAAACGGTGCCGGCTATGGCATGATCCTGATCATCGTTGCATTCTTCCGCGAATTGTTGGGATCAGGAACAATATACGGGTATCCGGTTTTGGAAAAAACAGGATTATACTCTGCAGGCTATGTTAACAATGGTTTGATGATTCTGCCTCCTATGGCACTTATTGTTGTTGGCATAATAATCTGGATCCAGCGTAGTAAGAACAGTGAACTGATCGAAACACATTAATGATTATGGAACACCTGATCAACATATTCGTTAAGTCTGTTTTTATTGACAATATGATATTTGCATACTTTCTGGGTATGTGTTCATACCTTGCAGTATCAAAAACAGTAAAAACATCCGTAGGACTGGGAATTGCCGTAATTTTTGTTCTCGGCATAACTGTACCTGTAAATTACCTGATAGAGAACTTTTTATTAAAAGAGGGGGCCCTGGTTTGGTTGAGTCCCCGGCTTGCCGATGTGGATCTGAGTTTTCTCACCTTTATTATGTTCATTGCAGTGATTGCCTCTATGGTTCAACTGGTCGAAATGGTAATTGAAAAATTTTCTCCGGCGCTGTATTCATCCCTGGGAATTTTTCTGCCTCTTATAGCTGTGAACTGCGCCATTTTAGGAGGATCGTTATTTATGCAGGAACGTCAGTACAATTCGATACTGGAAGCTACTTCTTTCGGACTGGGATCGGGAGCGGGCTGGTTTCTTGCTATTGTCGGGATAGCTGCAATTCGCGAAAAAATAAGGTATTCAAACATACCGGCACCATTAAAAGGACTTGGAATAACGTTTATTATTACAGGTCTTATGGGAATTGCCTTTATGAGTTTTATGGGGATTAAACTATAGTGATAATTTTGGTTGAGAGATGATTATACTGACAAGTCAATTCGGAATAATTTTAATCAGCATCGGAGTATTCCTCTTTGTTATTCTTTTACTGGTAATAGTATTATTGTATGCAAGAAAAAAACTGACACCACAGGGAGAGGTAACTCTTACTATTAATGACGGAGAAAAAGTACTGGTAGTTGATCCGGGTAGTACGCTTCTCACTTCCTTATCCAATTCAGGGATTTTTCTTCCTTCTGCCTGTGGCGGAGGCGGTACATGTGGTTTGTGCAGATGCCAGATCCATGAAGGAGGAGGGACTATTTTGCCTACGGAAACAGGGTTCTTTACACGGAAGGAGCAAGCTGCTAACTGGCGTCTTGGTTGCCAGGTGAAGGTACGGCAGGATATGGTAATTGAAGTGCCTGCTGAAGTAATGGGCATCAGGAAGTGGGAATGCGAGGTGGTATCCAATCATAATGTTGCCACATTTATTAAAGAGTTTGTTGTGAAATTGCCCGAAGGAGAACATCTTGATTTTAAATCGGGAGGGTACATACAGATCGATGTACCAAAGTATGAAATGAGCTTTAGGGATATTGATGTGGAAAAAGAATTTCGTGATGAATGGAACAAGTTCAGGATGTGGGATCTGAAAATAAAAAATACGGAAGAAACTTTCAGGGCATATTCTATGGCCAATCACCCTGCTGAAGGAAACATTATTATACTGAACATCCGTATAGCCACGCCACCCTGGGACAGGGCAAAAGGTGCGTTTGAAAATGTTCCTCCCGGAATATGCTCTTCTTACATTTTTTCGCGTAAGCAAGGAGACAAAGTAAGCATTTCAGGCCCTTACGGTGAGTTCTTCATCAAAGACACCAAGCGGGAAATGATCTATGTGGGAGGCGGAGCCGGTATGGCTCCCTTGCGTTCACACCTGTTTCATCTTTTTCATACGCTGAAGACAGACAGGAAGGTTTCCTACTGGTATGGGGCACGTTCAAAACGGGAGATCTTCTACGAAGATGAATTCAGGAAGATAGAGAAAGAATTCCCGAACTTCAGGTTTCATATTGCACTTTCCGAACCATTGCCCGAAGACAAATGGAAAGGTTATGTGGGATTTATTCACCAGGTTTTATACGACAATTACCTGAAAGATCATGAGGAACCTGAAGAAATTGAATATTATATGTGCGGACCGCCAATGATGAACGATGCCGTGCAGAAAACTCTTTATGATCTGGGTGTTCCCGGGGAAATGATAGACTTCGATGATTTTGGAGGATAAAGAAAACTTTATAACTTGCAAAGAGGCTGTCTCAAAAGTTGAAAATTCGCCACCAAGACACTAAATCATGAAATGTCCACAAAGTCATATATAATTGAATATCAGAGTTTTGTGAATTCTTTGAGGCTTCGAGAATTTGTGGCTATATTAAAATATTTACCTTTTGAGACAGCCTCTTTTTAATTTGATTCATTATGGGCAAAAAACTTATTACACCGACTATCGTGATCATTGCAGTGGTCATTGCTGTATGGATGTATGATACTCCCGGTCTGGAATACAAAAAGACAGAGGGAGAAATTCAGGGTACCACTTACCACATTACATACGAATACAGGAAAAACAGAGATCTGCAGGAGGAAATCAAAGCTGTACTTCACAAATTTGATCTGTCGCTTTCAACCTATGAGCCGGCATCAATTATTTCCAGGATCAATAAGAATGATCCGGACGTGAAAGCGGATGATAAATTCATAAAGGTCTTTCGTGAGGCGGAAAAAGTAAATAAAAAAACAGGAGGAGTATTTGATATTACGGTAGCGCCCGTTGTAAATGCCTGGGGATTTGGTTTTACTCCCGGAACGGATGTTGACAGCAACACAATTGACAGTCTTCTGAACTATGTAGGGATGGAAAAGGTCAAACTTGTGGATCGTCGTGTTGTAAAGGACGATCCCCATGTAATGCTCGATGTAAATGCCATAGCACAGGGCTATTCGGTGGATGTTGTTGCAGAATTCCTGGACAGCAAAAAAATAAAAAACTACCTGGTGGAAATTGGAGGTGAGTTGAAATGCAAAGGACTGAATCCCAAAGGCGAAGACTGGAAAATAGGGATTGACAGACCGGAAGAGGGGAATATAACTCCCGGGGCAAAATTGCAGGCCATTGTTGCTGTTAAGACAAAATCGCTTGCCACTTCAGGGAATTACCGCAAATTTTATGAAAAAGACGGGGTAAAATATGCCCACAGCATAGATCCCAGAACAGGTTATCCTGTCCTTAGCCGTTTGCTGAGTGCTACTGTTCTTGCAGACGAATGCATCACGGCCGATGCCTATGCTACGGCTTTTATGGTCATGGGACTGGAAAAGAGCATGGAATTTCTTGAAGCTCAAAATGAGCTGGAAGCGTATCTTATATACAGCGATGAAGAGGGAAATTTCGATGTATTTACAACCCCGGGTATGAAAGAGCATATTGTTGAAGGGTTGAAGTAGAGGTTACCAGGTATAAATAAGGAAAAATTATCTGTTTGGTTTGTTAGACCGGGGATGCTTGAAGATAGTTATAGGAGATTAAGAGACACTCCTCCAAACCTCTCGGGAGGAAGGTTTAGCCAAGAGCAAAAAAATAGCATACCGGTTATTTTTCGCCTTCATGAACCAGTTATCATAAACAAATAAAAACCTGGTATATTTTTAATTTGTGTGCAGATATTACAAAGATGCAGTTCGATAAAATCACATATTATGATCTGGAACAGATTGGAGATTTGCAGCCTGAAGGATGGCGTGATATAAAAGAGGAATTTCTGAGGTATGTTAAAAACGATTTCTGTAATCCTGTAAAGGTTTCCCTGGACAATAAAATAATCGGATTGGGAACTTCAATATTATTCAGGAATACTGCCTGGATGGCTCACGTAATAGTTGGTAAAGAATATCGAAATCAGGGAATCGGATCTCAGATAATCGATAATCTGTTAACCGACCTTAAAAGTAAATCAATTGAGTCGGTTTTATTGATAGCTACTGAACTCGGAGAACCTGTATATAAAAAAGCCGGATTCAGACCGGTAACAGACTACATTTGGTTTAAAAGAGAGCAACCGTGGAACAATAAAGCTGTTTCAGAAAATATTGTACCCTATATAGAAGACTTTTATCCGGAGATAATACAACTTGACAGATTAATATCCGGAGAAGACAGAGAATCATTGATAAGAATGTACCTTGATAGCTGTTTGGTATATTTAAGCGATAGTAAACTACAGGGATTCTATTTGCCCGATTTGGGTGAAGGATTACTATTTGCCAACAATCCGGAAGCGGGAATCGAATTGATGAAAGTTAAATATTCAAAAGCAGATATGGCCGTGCTTCCGTCTGAGAATTATACAGGGATTGACTTTCTGAAACAAAACGGATTTGAAGAATTAGGTACAAAAGGAACAAGAATGATTCTTGGCAAAGATATATCATGGAAACCGGACTGTATGTATAGCAGAATCGGAGGAAATTATGGATAAAAAATATCAGGATTTTTACCGGGATTGCAGTGAAAACTTTTGAATCTTCAGGTTGGGATATTGTCCACCAAGATGAGAACCAAATTGAAGCAAAACGAAAAGAATTTCAACTACTTGCATTATTATGTTATTATTTATTGTTAATAAAGGAAGGCTATTATAAAGCGCTGTATGATGCCATTAACATTGCACCGCACTGTTTTTGGCTACCAATATAAAAAGCGGCTTACCAGGGAAAAGACCCGGATTACGCTTTGCTTTATCAACGACAGATCTAGGATAGTTATGTTAGTTGAAAATTTTCCTTCCGTTTGGCAGGCTGACCTTTAGTAACGGCATAGCCTGGAGACTTTGTCAGGTCCGGGTTAAAAAGTATATCGAAAATAGAGAAATAAATAAATTCTGTTTTTAGTTGAATCCTGCGAGCGCATTCCCCGTAGCTTGCTGCGGGGTTAGCGAGCGCAAAAAAATAAACAAAGAAGGATCGAAGATTACTCGCTATGCTCGTGAGAATAGTTCCTCGCTGCTTGCGGCGAGGAGCTTCAATGCGTTGAAATTCAGCATCTTACGCACTAAGAGATAAAATTACCAGCTTTTAGGACAAAAGTACTAGCGGTTTTTTTAATCCTTATATACATTACATGAATACTTACCTGATTGTTGTTATGAATTAAACTAAATATCTATTTACTAATTAAAACTAACCTATTATGAAGAAAACATTACTTATATTAACTTTTGCAATATTTGCAACAGGTTTCATAAAAGCTACAGGTGATATCAACCTGGGTGACTTTGAGGATGGCGTTACAAATATATGGATGCTTTATGGAGAAACATACGAGATAGTTGATAATCCGCTTATTGCTGAGCCCAATACTTCAACCAAAGCTCTGCAGAATATTACGATTAACCAATATCAAGGGATGTCGCTGCATAATTTATCTTATATGGCTGACAGTTTTAGTATGTTTTCATTTGATATTTACGATGCTACGGGTGCAGTAGATTTTATTGTAAATGTTCATGGTAAAACATCGGATGGAACAGATGTTACATCATCTTATTATCCAACCACAATTGCCGGAGAATGGCTTCATTATGAAGTTGATCTTACCAATGCTGCAGAATTTGAAACTTTTGACACAATAACGCAATTGGATTTGCAGAATAATACAGCTGTCACCGAGTTATATTGGGATAATATCCTTCTTACTTCCAAATATGGGGAGGTTATTTCAGCTATTGGTGTTACTACAGTTAAAACAAACGAATTGTTACTCTCCCCGAACCCGGCAAGCAGTAGTGAATTGATCAGGTTTACCGGAGATATTGAGGACAACTGTGTTGTTGAACTATACAATATTGCTGGTCAATTAAAGCTTACAACTTCTCTTAATAATGGATTCCTTAACATAAGTTCATTGAATTCCGGACTTTACTTGGTTAAGGTTGGCAACAAAGTTGCTAAGCTTGTGATCAGATAATAATTCTGAATAGCAATAATTGAGACCGCTTCCTGATGAAGCGGTTTTTTTTGCCTTCTGATTTGGTTGAAATGAGATTTTATTAAAACCACGTGAGTTCGATATAAGGATCGATAATACATTTATTGATTTATAGTTATTTATATGAGCAGACTTTGTATTTCTTC
>JAFGQO010000053.1 GCA_016935615.1 Bacteroidales bacterium | reverse complement strand
CGTTGAAACAAATAATGCTGTAGGATTTTTACTTGGCCTTGGCGGAGGGGTTGCCTATTTTATTAATGATAGGGTAGCAATCGATGCACTTTTAAAATACGGGTTCACAAGGTTATCCTATTCAGATCAGGATGATAATTTAAGAACACTTGACCATGAAATAGGTGTTGAGGTTGGGATTTGTGTAATTCTGTAAGCAATCATCACATTTCAGACACTCATGATTTGTTTTTTAAGTAACGCGAAAATTTAGATAAAGTAGTATTGTTTCATTATCGAAATAAATATGCTGTCTGCTTATAGTAATTAAGCTGGGGAAGAGAATGAATTTAAATAATAAAATTCATATTCGTATCAATTGACCTTCGATCCTGCTTCGGAACTACTATATTTCATTTTCAATACAGGGATCTGACTTTCTTTTTATTTTCAAATAAAAAAGCCTCCGACGGAGGCTTTTTGTCAATAAGAAGATGAGAGTTGTTTAACTAAACTTTTATTCACCTGATGCTTCAGCTTCATAACCTTCATTCTGTGCGACCTTTGCAACATCCACAAAACCCTGAGGAATAGGCCATCTCACGTGGTAATCCCGGTACACTTCTGCCGGCCAATCGGTGGTATAATTAATCACTCTTTCACGTAAAATACCCAAACGTTTCAGGAATGCATACCGGTGACCTTCAAGACCCAGTTCACGGGCATGTTCATCAATAAGGTTTTCTAAGGTTAACGGAATGCTTGGAACATTTGCTCTTGCTCTGACTGCATCCAGGTATTGCTGACCGGTTCCGGCCTGCCCTGCTCTCAAATATGCTTCTGCTGCTGTCAGGTAAGCTTCTGATACACGCCAGAGAATTATGTTTCTGAATCCTTCTGCATCACCTATTGCTCTGGTAAATGTTGAATCTTCCCAGTATTTGTTTACTGTAGGAACAATAAGGTCTTCAATTTCAAAGCCACTGGTTCCTGCTACATTCTCAGGTGTCACAGTATCCCCAATGCTGACTCCGGCAGGCAAATTTGGTTCGTCATTATAGAACCAGTATCTTTTATGCCAGGCTTCAAGGCGCAGGTCATCCGGATTATCCTCAAACAAAGTCCAGTAATAATCTGACGGATGAAGACGGGCCCAGGGTCTTCCTCCCTGATCAAAGGTTCTTACAACCCCGTCAACCCTGTCATATAAAGGAGTAAGCTGAACAGAACAGCGTTGTGGATTGCCATTATCTCCATAGTAAAACTGCCATGAAAAAATGATTTCAGAACTTGTCTGATCGTCACATCCAAAAATATCATCCACAGGTGCAAGAGAATAAGCCGGATTGTTTATAACTGCTACAGCCAGTTCCGCAGCGTCAGTAAAATTTTCCAAAGTCATATAAACAAGTGATAATAAATGCATGGCAACTGCTTTGGATACTACTCCCACATTTCCGGGAGTTGCATCAGGCAGCAAAGGAATAGCGGCATTAAGGTCAGATACAATTAATGCATAAACATCCTCACTTGCAGCCAATGTCCCTCTGTCGTTAGGATCATCAAAAACATGGTCAGAGAGAACAATATTTTCCCATCGTTCTACCAGACTTTTATGAAAATATGCCCTGAAATAAAGTGCTTCGCCTTTTACTTTGTTTTTTCTTGATACTTCAGAGGGGTCATTCTCATTGATTTCCAAAGCATCGACCGCATCAAGGATCTTGTTGGCACGGGCGAGTCCTGTGTAATACCCGTTCCAGATATCTCTTACTGCAGTATTGGTTGGATCAAAACCCGATAATCTTGCAAATTGGTTAAACGGTGCCTGATCTGTGAGGTTACTGCCAATTTTGATCAGATCGGAATGACAAAGTTTGAACATGCTGTAATCATCTGAGCCATGCACAAACCTTCCTCTGTCATAAACCCCTAAAATTGCACCCTCAACTCCATCAAGAGTTGACATTGCTTTTTCAATAGTCATTTGTCCCCGGGGTTCGAGATTGATAAGATCCTCGCATCCTCCCAGGATAAATACCAGGCAAATTGCCGATACTGCTATATGTATTTTATAAAAAATCTGTGTTTTCATATCTGATAAATTTAAAATGTGAATTTAGCACCGAAAGTCCATGATTTCAAAGTTGGAAATGCGCCCCAATCGCTTTCGGGTGAATAAGCATGATCAAATTTAGTCCAGTATTTCAGATTACTTCCCTGAATATAGACAAATACATTTTGCATATTGATCTTTTGTATCAGAGATATTGGCAGAGTATAACCAAATGATACATTTCGCAGACAAACAAATGATGCATCTTTTGTATTTACTGCAGACTTGTATTCATATTCAGCCCGATAATTTGGTTGCGGGTATGCATTCGTCGGATTATCAGGCATCCAGTAATCCACTTTTACCGTATTATCACGACTTGTCAAGGTATTAACAAATTCGTCTTCTTTTGTCACCCCCTGCACGGTTTCAAAAAGAATGGTCAGTTCAAAACCTTTGTATCGGAAAGTATTTCTTATTCCTCCGTACCAATCCGGTGTGGGGCTGCCGAGAAATGTTCTGTCATCAGGCGTTATAACACCGTCTCCATTAACATCCCGTATTTTAGGATCACCAGCTCCGTAATTTAATTTATCCGGATGCATAGCAGCAGCAACAGCTTCTTCTCCCAGCTGGTAAACGCCAATGTAATCGTAATCCCAGACCACATCAATATCCTGGCCTATAAACCATTCATTGTATACGTCATCCACGGGGTTGCCAAGGCTGTCTACATCGGCACTGCTCAGTTTAACAATTTCGTTTTTATCTTTCGCCCAGTTGATATTGATATCCCATTGAAATTCTCCTGTAAGGATTTTTGCTCCCACGTTGAGATCAATCCCCCAGTTTTTGGTTTCTCCTACATTGGCAATTACACTTTCAAAACCGCTGACAATAGATATTTGTTCCTCCAGAAGCAGATCCGTAGTGCGTGTTTTGTAATAATCAAAAAATCCGGATACCCTGTTTCTGAACAAACCAAAATCAAGACCTGTATTGAACTGGTTACTTTTTTCCCAGCGTAAACTTTCATTGGGGGCAGTACCAGTTGTATTCCCATAATAAACATTTTGATTGAATGAATAGGAAGCGGGTCCGGCCAGAGAAATATAACCGAAGGTCTTAATATTATCGTTACCCATAATACCATAACTTGCACGGTATTTCAGCAAACTGACAATTTGCCTGAATCCCTCGCTCCAAAATTGTTCGTTATGAATGTTCCATGCAACGGATACTGAAGGGAAATTTCCCCATTTGTTGTTTTTTCCGAATTTGGAAGAACCGTCTCTTCTGAAGGTCACCGTTAAATTGTACCTGTTATCAAACCCATAGCCTATTCTTCCAACCATATATTCTCTGGCCCAAAATGGGTCTTTCTGGGCAATGTAATTTTCATTTTGCGGGTCAATTTCGAAACCTAAGATTGTAGCGGGTCTGTCAGATAATCCATAGGTATAATTTGGATCATCAGGATGATTCTCTCCATATATTTTCAGGGTATAAGAATCGAAAGACTGGAAACCATATACAAGTGTTAAATCCAACGAATGTTTTTCAAAAAGCGTTTTCTTATAGTTCAGGATATTGTCCAGAAGGAAGGTTGTATTTTCCCCTGTTTCAATAGTGTTTTCGTTAACACCGGGATCCTGACCAAGGTATTCCAGATAATAATAGGGAGATTTGTATTTTGTGGCCTTTTCATTTCTTTGTTCGGCAAATCCGTTAATTCGTAAAGATAAACCTTCAATGATTTTAAATTCCAGGTAAGGATTGATATAGTATCTGCTGGTTTTCCTGTCAGCATTTGATTCCTGATACCTGTATAAGGGATTGTACTGGAACTGGTCGCTTTTTACCGTTGGCACCAAACGGCCAATGGAGTCATGTGTTCTTCCCAGCGGGGTATTCCCGATAAAATCTGTAAAATCAGGCAATCTTGCGTATTCTACGGCATTATTCCCGGTTTCATCGGCATTAGTTCTTGAAACCTGGATCCTGGCCCCGGCATTGAGCCATTTATAAGGTGAATATTCTCCGTTGATCCTCAGAGAATAACGACGATAATCGGTATGTTGTACAATTCCCTTTTCAAGGTAAGCATCGCCATTCATATAAAACCGGAATTTATCACTTCCACCTGACAAGCCGAGACTAATTTTATCTACAGTTCCTTTGCGTAACATCACATCGTGCCAGTCAATTTCGTTTCCGGCTTCAAGATTGGCTCTTTCAACCGGATCAGTAATGGTGTTTTCGATAGTGGCGTCGTCCTCTCCGTATCCGATTCTTGCATCTACCTTCAACTGAGCGTATTCCTCTGCATTGAATAATACCGGCTTGTTTGAAAGATCGGTAATACCATGAGAGTAATCGACGGTGAATGTCGGCTTGCCAATTGTACCTGTTTTGGTAGTGATCAGGATTACTCCGTTTGCCCCACTCGATCCGTAAATGGATGCAGCACCTGCATCTTTCAGGACATCTATCGTGGCAATATCATCCGGATTGATCTCGGCAATGTTTCCACCGGTCATCGGAACTCCGTCAATAACAATAAGGGGTTCATTCTCACTAATATCATCATCTTCATCACCAATTGAATTTTTACCACGGATGGTAAATGTAACACCTGATCCTGGTGCTCCACTTGTTCTTTCAACACGTACTCCGGGAATTTGTCCCCTTAAAGCTTCAATAACATTGGGAACCGGAGATTTTGAGATTTCATCTCCACCAATGGAAGAAATAGCTCCTGTAACGTTGGTTCGTTGCATGGAACCATAACCAACAACGACAATTTCATCCAGCTGTTCTATACTCATAGCGAGAGTTACATCAATTACCGTCTGTGAACCAACAGGTATTTCTTCATCAAGGAAACCTACCGATGTGAAAACAAGAGTAGCATCTTCGGAGGTTAGTGTAATTGAATAATTCCCGTTAAGATCGGTAATAACACCATTGGTCGTACCTTTCTCGACAATATTCACTCCAGGCAGAGGTTCACCGGTGGCTCCATCGGTGACCTTCCCTGAGACTTCTTTAGCCTGGGCCAGCAACAATTGCAAACTGCCCACGATAAAAAATACAAGCAAAGTCGTAATTCTTTTCATAGGTTAAATGTTAAGGTTAATAACAATCAAATTAAAATCAGGGTTAAAAATGAAATTTATTGAGTTTGTTTTTAAAGCATAAAAAGTATTTTTTAAATTCAAAAAAAAATATTTCAATCAAAGTTTGAGCAGAAAAAAAATCTGAATCCATTATTCAGTATAATAGAATTCAGGTGCTAAAAGTAAAAAAAAAAAACTAAATGCAACCGATTGCATTAGTTTTATTCCAAAAAATTTTAGCTTTATACTGCCTAAAACAAAATTGTTAATTCAAATAACTTTTAAAATGAAAAGTAGAAGTGATATTACCATCTACGACATTGCAAAAAGTTTAAATATTTCAGCCTCCACAGTCAGTAGGGGATTAAACGATCACAAAAGCATCCGCAAGGAAACCAAGAAGAAAATAATAAGAACTGCCCGTGAAATGGGGTATCAGCACAATACATTTGCCAGCAGCTTAAGAAAAAAACGAACAAATACAATTGGGGTCATATTGCCAAGAATAAACAGTTACTTTATGTCGACGGTAATTTCAGGAATGGAAAAAACAATGAATCAGAACGGGTATAATTTAATTATCAGTCAATCGCAGGAGTCTGTACAAAGGGAAATTGCTAATCTGGAAACCATGTTTAACAGCCGGGTTGACGGATTGATGATCTCCCTGGCATATGATACGAAGGATCTGAAACATTTTGATCTCTTTTTTAGAAAGGGAATCCCGGTAATATTTTTCGACCGTGTATTTGAACATCCCGGATGCACAAGTGTGGTAATTGATAATTTCAGGGCAGGTTATGATGCCACCATTCATTTGATTGATCAGGGATGTGAAAGAATAATGCATCTTGGAGGAAGTCTGATCAGAAATGTATACCTGGATCGCTTTAACGGGTATAAAAAAGCCTTAAAAGATAGGGCTATTCCATTTGAAAAAGAATTTGTTCATATAAGCATGCTGAATGAACAGACAGGTATAGAGGTTGCGGAAAAAATACTTAAGATGAAGCAACTTCCGGATGGTATTTTTGCTTCCAATGATACTTCAGCCGTTGCTTTGATGTGCAGGTTAAAAGAAGAAGGCATTTCCATTCCTGAACAAATAGCAGTTGTAGGGTTTAACAATAATCCTATTGCCAAAATCATTGATCCGAATCTCACAACAGTTGACTACCCCGGACAAAAAATGGGAGAAATTGCAGTTGCCACACTGATCGATAAGCTTAACAGGTCAGATGAGAACAAAACAAGGACAATTGTTATTGATCATGAATTGATCATAAGGCAATCTTCTTTAAGAGATCAATAGTATAAATCTATTCTCATCATTAAAAACAAGACTGATCAGATTGAATAATTTATGTAATGAAGAAGAGTTATTCTGCCATTATCTCCTGATGTTACACCACCTGTTTTTTTCTTTTATAGGCTGATGATTCATGCTTTTATCTCAATACCGTATTTTCTTTATAAATTTCAAAATAAACTTCTGTAATGGATCCGGTAACATTGATATTTTCTGATAATATTGAATACTGATTATTTGAACGTACGATCATCTTTTTGCTGAATCCTCTATTATGAGCATTGTACAGTAAAGTTTTATACGCCAATAAAATTTTTCTGGTGGTATGATCAGGAAGAATTCCATAGCAAATACATAACAATTCATTAACTTGCGTGTTGTGTT
>JAFGQO010000052.1 GCA_016935615.1 Bacteroidales bacterium | reverse complement strand
GAAAAGCAAAGCTCACATGCTGAATAGCTTTATATCCGATGAGATAGCAAAGAAATTAGCGGGTATTCCGGAAAATACTATTCGTAAAGCAAAACTTATGCGGAAAGAGATCGATTCTTTGCAATACGATATAAAACATACCGATCTGCATGAGATTAATAACAATTATACAATAAACCGTATTCTTACCAAGGTTAAAGAGTATGACCGGTTTAAAGAAGAATTGGGCAGGAATTATCCTGAGTATTTAAAATACCAAAAAAATGAGAATGGATTGTCTGTTTGTAAAATACAGGAAAGAATGGGATTTGATCAGGCGATGTTGGAATATCATTATACTCATAATGCGTTTTATATATTCTATATAGATAAAACTACGTTCGAATTAATAATTGCTCCATTGGAACGAAGTTTCCCGGACAGGGTACTGGCTTACAGGAAAGCTATGGCAGAAATGCAGTACGGTGATTTCTCGAAAAACACATTTGTTGATTTTTGTCGTCAGTCGCATAGTTTGTACGAGCTTATGATCAAGCCTGTTGAGCATTTTATCAAGGATAAAAGATTGGTTATTATTCCTGACGGTGAATTGATTCTGATTCCTTTTGAAAGTCTTATTAAACATCGTATCGATTCATCTGATCTGATAGTATCATACGGAGAACTGGATTACCTTATTAAAAGCAATGCAATATCTTATCTCTATTCAAGCAATCAACTGTTGAATTCTACACAGATTACAAAGAACAAGATAAACTATGCCGGTTTTGCTCCTGACTATTACACTACAGGAATACCCGCAAAGCAACAGGATAGTATTGGCACATCTTTTCAGGCTTTGCCCGGTGCTGTCGATGAAGTTCAGGCAATAAGGAAGTATTTTAGAGGACGATCCTATATCGGCAGAGAGGCAAGTAAAGAAAGGTTCTTTAAAGAAAGCGCAAAAAATGAAATTGTTCACCTGGCTATGCACACATTCCTGAATGATGAAGAACCAATGAATTCGCAGCTTATTTTCACCGGAGGGAATAATCCTGAAAAACAATTGCACGCATACGAAGTTTATGCACAAAAACTTGCTGCAAGTTTGATAGTACTAAGTGCCTGCAATACAGGAACAGGGGAAATCGTAAGAGGAGAGGGGGTATTTAACATTGCAAGAGCCTTTATTCAGGCAGGCGTTAAAGACATAATTCTTACCCAGTGGTCAGTGGCAGATCATTCCAGTGCACTTTTGATGAACAGGTTTTATTATTATTTATCGGAAGGTCTGGAAGTGGATATGGCACTTCAACATGCGAAGATTGATTTTCTTACAAGCGGAGATCCTGTAAAAGCTCACCCGTTTTACTGGGCCGGATATGTAACTATTGGTAATCCGGTTTCCTTTACCTCCGGAAGCAGGAAATGGTTTATAATACTTTTATCAGGTCTTGTTGTGGTAATTTTCGGACTGTTTTGGATAAAACAGAGGCTATTTTAGCTTTTTAAGGATGGTTTTTGATCTTTTGGTATAAATATTCTCTTCATTGGCAAGAAGGTGCAGATATTTTCTTGATTTTTCAACCTCTCCTGTTTTTAAATATAGCATGGCAAGATACCATCTTGCATGCAAAGAATACGGAGTAAATGAATCTTCTAAAATAATCAGCAATTCTGAAATAGCCAGATCATTTTTATCAAGTTCAATTGCATTCATTGAGTAATAAAATCTGGCAGCCTGATCAGCAGTATTTTTTTCGAGATACTTCTTCAGGATTTCAAAAGAAACTTCATAATTTCCTTCCTGATAAAGTATATATGACAACTGGATTTTATCAGTGGAATTTATGACTGAGCGTGTTGTGATATCAGTCTGATATGGATTATAATACAAATGGAAAATCTCTTCAGGGGATTTAAATGAAAGGATTTGAAAAAGGCTAAAACCAATTAATAAAAGTATGGCAGCAGCCACAGGATACTTCATGTATTTCATAAAATTTGCTTTCTCTCCGGATGTTGTCTCAGTATCTTTTTTGTTCAGCAATGTAATAATATTGTTGCGCAATTCAAATATTTGATCATCTTTGACAGACTCATTAATATCGTTGTGCAAATTCACTTCAGCAGAGAATTCCTTGTTTTTATTCATCAACACCTTTATTTTTTCACTCCCTTCCTTATTCAATTTACCATCTAGGTAAGTTTCTATCATTCTTGTGTGTTTCATTACTCAACTCTTTATATTTGCTGCTATTCTTAATTTTTAAAACCAACGATTTTTTGCATCGAAACCGCCTGTTTTTTGTATGCTGATCTGAGCTATATCCCATAATCTTTGTTATCTCTTTAATAGGGATATTATTCAAAAACATTCTAAGTACTTTCTTACAATTCTCACTTAATTCCTCAAATTTTTCCCGATAAAGTTTTAATCTTTCATTCCTGTTAATTGTATCAATCAATTGTAACTCTTCATCTGTATAATGGTCAGTTGTCTTGGCAGGTACTGCTCGTTTAGTTCTTAAGTTTAATTCCTTAAGCCACATCAAGTGTGCAATAGAATATACAAATGTTGTAAAAGAACTTGTAAGCCGGAAATCTTTTTCCCTGACTTTTCTTAAGAGTACAATAATACTCTCCTGGAAAATATCTTTAGCATCTTCAATATTTCCGTTGTTGGAAACCACAAGATGCCTGATTGTTTTAAAACATTCTTTATATAAATACTCTAAAACTTTTGTATCACCATTAGCAATACCTTCTAATAACTCCTTATCTGAGTATACTGTTTTTTGATACAATTGTATATTCTGTTTTTGTTACAATAGTAACCCTAAAAACGATAATAATAAAATTAATTAATCAGTGAAGTAATTCGATAGGGGTTCACAAGTACATATTAAATTTCTGTCTCCAAATGCATCATCAATTCTTGAAACCGGAGGCCAATATTTCTTTGCATGCAACCATTTCATCGGAAATGCAGCTTTTTCTCTACTGTAGCAATGCTCCCAACTATCATTACACAATTCATTCATACAGTGCGGTGCATTGGTTAGTACATTGTCCTGATTATAGTTTTCAGAGATTTCAATAATTTCAGAGTGAATAGCCAGCATAACCTGAATAAATCGATCAAGTTCACGTTTGGATTCACTTTCAGTAGGCTCAACCATAAGTGTTCCATGCACCGGAAAGGATAATGTCGGAGCATGAAATCCATAATCCATTAAACGCTTTGCAATATCCGCTTCAGTTATGTTTGCAATTTTTTTAAAGTGACGACAATCAAGGATTAATTCGTGTGCAACGAAATCATTCTTTCCTTTGTATAAAACTCTGAAAGCATCATCCAAACTGGCAGCAAGATAATTTGCATTGAGAATTGCCATTTTGCTGCAATTGGTCAATCCTTCAGCACCAAGCAATTTACAATAAGCGTGTGATATAGTAAGAATACTTGCACTACCCCAGGGTGCAGAAGAAATACACTTTATCCCTTTTGCTCCTCCTGTTTGTGCAAAAGGGTGATTTGGCATATATTCAACAAGATGGTCTGCAACACATATCGGACCTGCTCCAGGTCCACCGCCTCCATGAGGAATTGCAAATGTTTTATGAAGATTAAGATGACAAACGTCGGCTCCAATCAGAGCAGGATTCGTTAATCCTACCTGAGCATTCATATTTGCTCCGTCCATATATACCAATCCTCCATAGCGATGAATGATATCAGTCATTTCTTTAATTTTCTCTTCAAATACGCCATGTGTTGAAGGGTATGTTACCATGAAAGCGCCAAGATTTTCACTATTTGATTCCGCTTTAATCTTTAAATCGTCAATTTCAATATTTCCTTTTTCATCACAATTCACCAATACAACTTCCATCCCGGCCATTATGGCACTGGCGGGATTTGTACCATGTGCCGATGCCGGAATTAATACGACATTTCTGTGTGAGTTTCCATTTTGCTTATGGAATTCTCTGATTACCATCAAACCGGCATATTCACCGGCAGCACCTGAATTTGGTTGAAATGAGATTGCTTTAAAACCTGTAATTTCTTTAATGATTTCCTCTAATTCATGAAATAACTGCTGATATCCCTCAGCCTGATCGATAGGAGAAAATGGATGAATTTCACCAAATTCAGGCCAGGTAAGAGGCAAAAGCTCGATTGCAGCATTCAGTTTCATTGTGCATGAGCCCAACGAAATCATTGAATCTGTAAGAGAAAGATCTTTACGCTCAAGATTTTTAATGTATCGCATCATTTCAGTTTCCGAGTGGTACTTTGAGAATATTTCTGATTTAAGGAATGGACTTTTTCGTCTGAAATTTAAATGAAAATGGATCTTATTCTCAGTTTGTTTCAGTTCGGCAAAAGGTTTTTCCATTGCAGATGCAAAAACTTCAATAAGTTTGTTAAGATCTTCCAGATTGGTTGTTTCATCTGTACTTATACCAATTGAATTGTCACTGAAATACCTGAGGTTGATTTTTCTTTCCAATGCCTGAATTTGAATAGTGCGTTGAGCAATGTTTTCTGGAAGCTGCACTTTTAAAGTATCGAAAAAATCTTTATTCAATTGTTTGTAACCTAATTTTATGAGTGTCTTCTCTAAGGTGCCGGCAGTTTGGTGACAGTGTAAAGCGATTCTTTCAAGACCTTCGGCACCATGGTATACGGCATACATTCCTGCCATAGTAGCCAACAGAGCCTGGGCAGTACAAATATTTGAAGTGGCTTTTTCTCTTTTGATATGCTGTTCGCGTGTTTGAAGAGCCATACGCAGAGCAATTCTCTCATGTTTATCCTTTGATACACCTATAATTCTTCCGGGAATATACCTTTTGTATCTTTCTTTTGTGGCAAAAAATGCTGCATGAGGTCCGCCAAATCCCATGGGCAGGCCAAAGCGCTGAGCCGAACCAACGACTACATCTGCTCCCCATTCTCCGGGAGGAGTCAGAATTGCCAGACTTAAAAGATCAGCGGATACTGATACACCACAATCAAAAGAATGAGCTTTTGCAATAATTTCCGAATAATTTCTAATTTCTCCCTTTCCGGATGGATAGGCTAAGAATATTCCAAAGAATGTATGATTCAGCTGTATGTTCTCATAAGAGTCAATCACAAGTTCTATTCCAAAAGGTTCTGCACGGGTTTGAAGTACTTCCAGGGTTTGAGGAAAAACATCCGAATCAACAAAGTATTTCACTTTTTTTTGTTCTCCCTGTTGTTTGGTTCTGACGTTAAATAGCATTGTCATGGCTTCTGCCGCAGCAGTTGATTCATCCAATAGTGATGCATTAGCGATTTCCATAGATGTTAAATCTGCAATTGCTGTTTGAAAATTCAGCAATGCTTCAAGTCTGCCCTGGGATATTTCTGCCTGATAAGGAGTATATGATGTATACCAACCCGGATTTTCGAGAATATTTCTCTGAATAACAGCAGGGAAAATTGTATTGTAAAAACCTGCACCAATATATGACTTATACACTTTATTTTTTGATGCAATGTGCCTGATCTTTTTAAGATATTCGTATTCTGAAATTCCATCAGGAAGATTGAGAGGATTTTTCATTCGTATATTTGAAGGTACGGTTTTATCAATAAGTTCTTCAAGGCTATTTACGCCAATTTTTAAAAGCATTTCCGGAATCTCATTTTTACAGGGCCCAATATGGCGGTTCATGAATTTATCAGCTGACATAGTATAATTTTTTAAATCAAATATTTTTAAAATAGCCAATTGCTTTTAGAATAAAAAAGGATTTGTATCATATTCGTATCGAATAGTGGAAGCAGGTCCATGTCCCGGATATACAACAGTTTCTCCCGGCAGTGGCATAAGTTTTGTTTTGATACCCTGGATAAGTTGATTATAATTGCCTCCCGGAAGATCTGTTCTGCCGATACTTCCTTTGAATAATACATCACCTGTTATTAGTAAGTGATTTTCTTCATTATAAAAAACAAGACTCCCCGGTGAATGTCCGGGAATATGATAAATCGTTAATTCTGATTCTCCGAAGATTAGTTTGTCATTTTCAGATATGGTATTATCCGGAAATGGAGGCTGATCAATACGCATACCAAAAAACTCCGCAAAAGTTGTAGCTCCTTCAAGTACTATTTTTTCTGATTCATGAGCATAAAACGGGATGTCATATAAATTTATAATTCGTTGACAACCAAGCACGTGATCAACATGACAATGTGTGTTATAAATAGCTTTCGGATTCAATCCGTTATTCGCAATATATTCAACAAATTTTTTCTCTTCCGGTTCTGAACTGATTCCGGGATCAATGATAATACAATCATTTGAAGCATCTGACAGAACGTATGTATTTTCCTGAAAGGAATTGAAAACGAAACTTTTAATTGCAATCATTTTTTTGGTCTATTGTTATTATACTTTTCCTTTTAACATGGGAACAAATACAAATAAGCCATGTTCTGTTTTATTGTAATCATGTTCTGAACTTCTTTCAATTAATGTCATTGTCTGTGAGGTATTATTGCCTAAAGGCAAGACCATCCTTCCATGAACTTTCAGTTGTTCCATGAGTTTTTTTGGAACTTCAGCAGCAGCTGCAGTAATAATTATTTTATCAAATGGAGCATAAGTGGGCAATCCTTCGTACCCGTCACCATAAAAGAAATGTGGATGATAACCCAATTTGGGCAAAAGATTCTGTGCCTTCATCTTCAATACTTTAAACCGTTCAATGGTATATACATTGGCGCCCATTGCGATAAGCACAGCAGCCTGATAGCCTGAGCCTGTGCCTACCTCAAGGACTTTATCACTTTTCTGAATGTTTAATAACTGAGTTTGGAATGCAACTGTAAAGGGTTGAGAAATGGTTTGATTGGCAGCAATTGGGAAGGCCTGATCTTTGTATGCAAAATGAATAAAACTACTATCCATGAACAAATGCCGCGGAACCTGATTTATAGCATCAAGAACTCTTTGATCATTGATCCCTTTTTTATTGATTTCATCTACCAGTTTTTTACGTAATCCTTTATGCAGATAGGTATCTTCCATTGGTATTAAATCATGTTCGGAAAATTTTGTAAAATAAACGAATCTTAATCATATAATATGGATAAAAAATGAAAAAACGGAATTCAGTAATTATTCAAGTAAGAGTATAACATTATTTCTATATTTGTCTTGATTTTTAAGGAAGAATTTCTCACCTGACATGAATCGAAATTTACAGCTATTTAAGTATATTATATCTGATCTGTTGTCAGCCTCTCTGGCCTGGGCTTGTTTTTATGTTTACAGGAAACTATATATTGAACCTCTGAAGTTCGGATATTCAATACCTATTGAATTTGGAACAAGATTTTATCTCGGATTGGTTTTAATCCCTTTATTTTGGATATTGTTATATTATGCTTCGGGTTACTACAGGGAAGTATTCAGAAAATCAAGATTAGCAGAACTCTGGTTTACCATGAGAATCACATTCATAGGTGTTTTGGTACTTTTTTTCGGATTAATATTGGATGATGTTATTGTGAATTATTCGAACTATTATAGATCATTTATTGCATTATATCTCTTTCATTTTGTACTGACCTATCTTCCCAGATTAATTATTACTACAGATATTACAAAGAAGATCCACAAGAGAAAATTAGGATTTAATACAATTCTGATCGGAGGAAATGATAAAGCTGTTGAAACCTATGAAGAAATATCAAATCAAAAGCAGGGAACAGGAAATATATTCGTTGGTTTTGTAAATGTTAATGAGGGAAATGAATTTCTTCTTGCCTCTAAATTAAAGCATTTGGGATCCATTGATGATGTAAAGGAGATCATTCGAAAATATAAAGTCAGTGAAGTAATTATTGCTCTTGAGTATACAGAACATGACAGGATTGAGAGTATATTGAATTTATTGATTGATAGTAATGTTGCAATTAAAACAATTCCCGGGATGTATGAAATTTTCACCGGCAAGGTAAAAATGTCTGCAATTTTTGGTACGCCTCTGATAGAAATTTCGCATCATCTAATGCCAGCCTGGCAAGAAAACTTAAAATATTTTTTTGATATAATCGTATCCTTGCTTGCCTTAATAATATTATCTCCCCTTCTGTTAATACTTACTTTGGGAGTTAAACTTTCTTCAAATGGTCCTATTTTATACAGGCAAAAGCGTATTGGAAAGAACGGAAGGCCATTTATTATTTATAAATTTCGTTCGATGTATATAAATGCGGAAGTTAACGGCCCGGAATTGTCTTCAAAAGATGATCAGAGAGTAACACCTTTTGGACGCTTTATGAGAAAATCAAGACTCGATGAAATTCCAAATTTCATTAATGTACTTAAGGGCGATATGTCATTGGTCGGACCACGACCTGAAAGAGAATATTTCATTCATCAAATTATGAAAAGAGCGCCCCATTATATACAATTGCTAAAAGTTAAACCAGGCATTACTTCCTGGGGTCAGGTTAAATATGGTTATGCAGAAAATGTAGATCAGATGGTTAAACGTATGAAATATGATCTGTTGTATATTGAGAATATGTCTCTTTATGTTGATTTGAAAATATTAATCTATACCTTCCTTATTATATTCAAGGGTAAAGGAATGTAAAACCATCCGATTGATATACAGGCGATTCCTTAATTATTTTTGTTTA
This sequence comes from Bacteroidales bacterium, assembly GCA_016935615.1. Lineage (GTDB taxonomy): Bacteria > Bacteroidota > Bacteroidia > Bacteroidales > UBA10428 > UBA10428. The sequence goes on along the minus strand of JAFGQO010000052.1, from coordinate 89,637 downwards.
ACTGAAAAGACTTAATGGTTTTATAGACCGGACCTTCTTTTTTCAGGATACTTTCAACAAGTTGAAAATTTTGTATTTGATAATGATCAGGGATATGATCTTGTTTCTGAAGAAACAGTGCCAATTCTTTTCTTTCAACAAGAAATTTTATTCTGCCCAGCGTCAAATGAGGTGAGAACTTTTTTTCATCCGATTCAAAACCAAGTTGATGTAAGGTTTTTTCAATTGTAGCCTGTAAGAAAGATAAAATTGGGTTTTCCTTGAATCCATACCATATTATATGTGGATTATTTGATTTTCCAAAAGTTCCCAAACCATCAGATTGCAAGACAAATTGATTGAATTTTGGAGCAAGATGTTCAAGAACCTGGATAAGAGGCGTAATTATATGGGATTCCACATCACCAAGGAACTTCATTGTCAAATGAAAGTTATCAGGCTCAACCCATTTAATTGTACTTCTTTGCAACAGATGTTGAAGTTGTTCCTGAAGATTGATAATACTCTCAGGGCAGGTAATTTTTATCCCGATAAACAATCGCTGCATATTGAAGAGAGTAAGAAATTATTTTATGATCACAATTGCCCGTTTTCCATTAGGATCATAATTTCATTTATCAGTCTGTCTTCACCTTCTGCATCAAATTCACTTTTCAGGTTCTGTCCAAAAATTCGGGCAATAGTTTGCCAGAAGAAAGCGGTGAAGGAGCTTTTGAGTTCTTTCAGTAAATCATAAGAAGTTTCACCAATTTCACGATCGATAAGTTTTAATAGAATTCTTCCCTGGGTTATCGTAAGATTTCTTATATCGTCCTCATATTCCTCCATAATTTCTTTTTCGGCCAGTTTTATATATATTCTTTTCTGCTTTTCTGTTGAAAGGCTCATCATTTTAGCCGATATGGAATCATACTTTTCTCCGGCAGCTTTAACTAACGGATAAACCTTTTTAATATGTTTTATCAGACGGTAGTATTTTCTCCATTGACGTTTTGAATTAAATTTAGGTTTTGGAAATATGATTACTTCATCAATGCTTGAAATATATATGGTATCTCCTTCAATGACTACAATATGAAAAACATTTTCATTTGTTAACTCACTGTAATCCTGTGCTTTTATCATAAATGCAAACAGAAAACAGAATACAAAGAATATGGATATCCTCTTTTTCATGCGAACTATTTATTTCACCATTCGCAATTACTATACCAATTTTTCTGACTTAAATATTAAACGAAATTAGTAATTAATGGTTTGTATTCATGAATACTTTTTCTTTTGGCAAGTTTTATTTATAAATTTAGGATTGTCTTTTTATTCTAATATATGACAAGATTATGGATAAAAGTCGAAGTGGTGGCAAAGACAGAGAATATACAAATGGGGAGATAACAGTATACTGGAAACCATCAAAATGCATTCATGTAACTACATGTTACAAGGAATTAATTGAAGTGTTTGATCCGAGGAAACGACCATGGGTGAATATATACGGTGCTTCTACCAATGAAATAATCAGAGTAGTAAATTTATGCCCTACAGGGGCATTGACATTTGCATGGAATGATGAGGAGAAATTGAATCATACGGATGCAAACAACATAGATAAATCAAAAGAAGAAGAGGATTTAGTCGAAGTCAGAATTATGAAAGATGGTCCTCTTGTGGTAAAAGGGAAATTTAAAATTGTTGGGTCCGGAGGAGGAGAACTGCGACAAATGAAAATGGCTTCATTTTGCAGATGCGGAAAATCAAAAAAAATGCCGTTTTGTGACGGGACACACAGAAAAATAGGATTTACAGGTGATTAACACAGACAATTGAATACCTTTTATTAAGTTAACAAAGCTGTATATACATACTATGCTTAATCTAAATATAACCTCAGAAACTTCAAAACTTGAAGCTGTCATCATACATGAGCCCGGACCGGAGGTCGAAAATATGACTCCGGCTACTGCTAAAAGAGCCTTATACAGCGACATATTAAATCTTTCCATAGCCGGAAAAGAATATGGCCAGTTTAAAGGAATACTTGAGCAAATTTGCAGGGTTTATGAAATTAAAGATCTTCTTCATGAGACTTTATCAATTCCTGAAGCCAGAAATCAGATTATTAGAGAGTTAGCAGATTATACTAAGGATGAAAAGCTTATCCTGCAGTTGAAATCGTTAACCAATGTTGAGTTGTGCCGTCAGATCATTGAAGGAATTCCGTTAATTCAACAAACATTAATGAATTTTCTGAATAAAAACCGTCATCATATTAGTCCTTTGCACAATATTTTTTTTACCAGAGATTCTTCATTTGTTATTGGTAATACTGTTTTTATCTCTGCCATGGCAAAAAAAATACGAGAACCTGAGGCAATCCTTATGAAAACATTATTTACGTATCATCCGGACTTTTCGTGCAATAATGTTATAGATCTGACAGATAACCTTAAGGGTGTAAATGAAACACTTACAATTGAAGGAGGAGATGTTTTGGTATTGAACGATAATACTCTGATCATTGGAATAGGCGCCAGAACCTCTGCCGGTGGAGTAGATCATTTTATTCGGGAAGTAATACATTGTACTTCCGTGAAAAATATATTAATTCAGGAGTTACCCGATGACCCCGAGTCATTCATACATCTTGACATGGTGTTTACTTTACTTAACAATAATGAGTGTATGATTTACGATCCTCTTATATTGGGTGAAAATAAGTATCATACAGTTTTAATGGAAATTGACAATAAGAGTGTTGCAAAGATTGAATATGTTGACAATTTATTGCAGGGATTAAGAATAACAGGAAAGGAATTTTATCCTGTATCATGCGGTGGTTCAAAACATATGCTTCAGGAAAGAGAACAGTGGCACAGCGGAGCAAATTTCTTGGCATTTGAACACGGAAAACTGATTGGTTACGACAGGAATGTTTATACTGCACAGGAACTTAATACCGCGGGGTATGAAGTGATTACAGCCCAGGAAGTAATTGATAAGAAAAAATCATATAAAGATTACGAAAAGGTGCTTATTACTATTGAAGGAGCCGAACTATCTCGTGGAGGAGGAGGTGCCCGATGCATGACGATGCCTGTCAGAAGGGAATAGTAATTTTCGGATATCATACAGAATATTGGAAAGATACACCTTCAATAATGAATCCTGCGAGCGCATTGGCTTCTTTGCCAGCCGGTTTACCTGCCGAAGGTTTAACTGCCTTTGGAAGTCATGGCAGGCTGGGCCGAGCTCGTAAACTCGGTTCCCCGTAGCCCCGCCTGCCATGGCTTTTGGCGGGCAGGTTGCTGCGGGGTTAGTGAGCGCAAAAAAAAATAAAGAAGGATCGAGGATTACTCGCTATGCTCGTGAGGATAGTTTCTCGCTGCTTGTCGCTTGCGCCATAGCTTCTGGCGCCTACGCTAAAACTTCAGCGACAGCGTGCGACGGAGCACGGCGAGGAGCTTCAATTAACCGATTAGCTTTTTTACCAGATCAGCGGCTTCCTGAAGTGTGATTGCTGAAAATACTTTTAGTCCTGAATCATCAATAATTTTTTTACCTCCATCTGCATTTGTTCCCTGCAAACGAACAATAACAGGGACTTTCCAATTTCCGATCGAATGATATGCATCTACTACTCCTTGTGCGACTCTGTCGCAGCGTACTATCCCACCAAAAATGTTAATTAATATAGCTTTCACTCTCTGATCTTTCAAGATAAGGCGAAATCCTGCTTCAACGGTATGGGCACTGGCATTGCCACCTACATCAAGAAAATTTGCAGGTTCACCGCCTGAAAGTTTGATAATGTCCATTGTGGCCATGGCCAATCCGGCACCATTTACCATGCAACCAACATTTCCATCGAGCTTAATAAAATTAAGATTGTGAACAGAAGCTTCAATTTCAGCCTCATCTTCTTCATTATGATCTCTAAGGTTTTCGTATTCCGGATGTCTGATAAAAGCATTATCATCCAGGTTTACTTTTGAATCGGCAGCAATTATAAGATCATCAGAGGTCTTTATTACCGGATTAATCTCAAACAGGGAGGCATTACAGTGAACATAAGTCTTATACAAAGATTTAACAAATTTTGTCATTTCTTTAAAAGCTTTTCCTGAAAGTTTCAGATTAAATGCAATTTTTCTTGCCTGGAAGTCCTGAATACCCAATAACGGATCAATTACTTCCTTGAATAGTAAACCGGGAGTAGTTTTTGCTACAGTTTCAATATCCATGCCTCCTTCCGGAGAGTAAAGTATCATATTTTTTTCGCTTGATCTGTCCAATAAAATACTCATATAATATTCTTCAACCGGATGATCGCCGGGATAGTATAGTCCTTGTTCAATAAGTATTTTTTGTACTTTTTTACCCTGAGAGCCGGTTTGCGGAGTGATAAGTGTCATTCCCAGTATTTGTTCGGAATATTTTTCTACCTCATCAAATGATTTTGCTATTTTAATTCCACCTCCTTTTCCTCTGCCACCCGCATGAATCTGGGCTTTTACAGCCCATGTGTCGCTATTAGTAATGGTCTGAATTTGTTCGGCTGCCTTGCGTGATTCTTTTGGATCAAAAACAACAACTCCTTCGGGTACCTGAACTCCATGGTCTTTTAATATTTGTTTTCCCTGGTATTCGTGAATATTCATTACATTTCTGTGTTCTGTCGGATTACGAAAATATCTATTTTTTTCACAAGGATATATTTATGCTGTTTTATTGGTCTTGTGTAACTTATTATGAATAGGGTATTCATTCCTTTTTGTGAATTTATAAATAAAATATTCATGAACGTTTCATTCGAACAAAATTGTACTTAATATCAAATAGTTGTATTCAATATATTTTAGCATTCTGCTATTGCGCTCATGAAATTCATCCGGAAATTATTTCGGGACAAGTTATGTTTTGTTTATTGCCTTGTTGTGACTGTCCGCCGGAGGATTGTGTTGCAAAAGTCAATGCTTTTGTGTACAGCCTGTTCCGATTCTTTTGAGAGGATTTCAGTTTGGCAAAGAAGCAGAATATAATATTTACCATAGAACTTCATTTGTATAGAAATAATTTATTTGTTTTGCATTCATGTTAAATGAATTACTATGAGAAAACTATTAAACGAGGAACTCAACCGGTTAAGCCTTAACGAATATAAAACAGCAAAAAAATTGCCATTGGTATTGGTTCTGGATAATGTAAGGAGCAGGAATAACATTGGTTCAATATTCAGAACTTCTGATGCATTTCTTGTTGAATCAATTGCTTTGTGTGGAATAACAGCAATGCCTCCGCATAAGGACATCCATAAAACTGCTTTGGGAGCAACAGAGTCTGTCCATTGGGAATATTTTAAAAAAACAGAGACCGTCATTGAGAGATTGAGAGAAAAAGGATATAAGATTTATGCAGTAGAACAAACAGAGGAGAGTATAATGCTTGACAGGATTGCTATTCAGTCCGGTGAAAAATATGCATTTGTTCTGGGTCACGAAGTGAGGGGGATACAGCAAAAAATTGTTGATTTGTGCGATTTATCAATTGAGATACAGCAGCATGGAACAAAACACTCACTAAATGTATCGGTTTGTGCGGGGATACTTGTCTGGGAAGTTTATAAGAAAATGATGAAATAAAAAAAGCGGCTTTGGAAAAAGCCGCTTTTAGTAGGTATTTTATTCTATTCTTATTCTACTATTTTAACAAATGCTTCATTTGCAGCATATTTCAGGAATTCAGCATCTTTTTTGGCATAATCTTTCCATTTTGCATCTTTGGCTATTGCAGCAGAAAGGTTATTGAATACTACTTCATCTCTTCCTGCACGTGCTCCTGCAACAGCTCTCAGGTAATCAACTTTTGCACATTTTGTATCACCCATTTCACCAAGAGTAGCCAAGCATTTGCTAACATCATCATTTAAAAGTTGTGCAAGTGCAGCATTGAAAGAAGCTTTATTACCAAAATAATTCACTGCGGCAGTATAATCTCCTTGTTTTATTTTAATAATTCCCAGGTTATAATTTACTGCATTACCTGCACCCATAGCAGAGGTAAACAGTTCTTCAGCTTTTGTGATATCTCCTTCGGCAAGCGCAACAGCTCCAAGATTGTTCTTAATTACATCATCATCCTGAATTGCCTGAGCTTCTTCGAAAGCAGCTTTTGCTTCGGCTGTTTTTCCCTGTTCCATCAAAATGTAACCAACATTGTTTTTGGCTCTGAAGGATTCAGGATAGTTTTTGGCAGCAACCTGATAGATACGAAGTTTTTCATTGTTATCATCTGTTAATGTAGCTGCATAAAGGATTTCTTCAAGGTTTAAAGTGTCAGGATCAGATTGTGAAAGGGCTATTATTTCTTCGTCAGTGTATCCAATATTTTCAACATTGATAAACATCTGAGAACGACGCAGCAAAGGAAGCACTTCCACTTTTATTTCTTCAAAAGCTTCAGCTATATTTTTAATTTCTTTTTCTCTAACTGCAGGGTCAGAATACATGGAAAGGACACGAAGAATAAGTTCTTTGTCTTTAATGTCTGATTCTTCCATAAGTTTTTTGAATCCGTCCCAGTCTTCAGCTGTTTCGAGAGTACTTAAGAATCCTTCAGTATCAAAACCTTTGACTTTCATTTTCTTTAACGCACGCTCAAGGTATCTTTCAGCAGCATCCCCTCTGTTACCAGATAATCTTTCATTCAGGTCATATGCTCCGTCAGGTGATGCATAGGAAGAAATTTTTGCATCTTTGATTACAATAGCTGAATCGGTTGATGCCTTAGCTATTTTTTTCTGAAATTCCGCAACCTGTTCTTTTTTCAGCTCTGAATTCCGGATATCATATTTATTGATTACATAAAGGATTTCAGCGTCATAAGTTTCAGGAACTATTCTCTGGAATTTGTCTCCTACAAGAATTGCTTGTGCTTTATCGTTAACCAAAGTTGGTGTGGCAATAACACCATCAGCGATCTTTATTCCAGGGATAAGTACCGGATCTTTATCCTTTATTTGAGCACTCATTTCAACAACCAACTCTGATTTCAACATTTCTGGCTTATAAGGAACTTTGCCGGTATAAGAATAACTGCCACCTGCATAGGGAATGACTTTATTGTTTGCTTCAACTTTTTCACCCTGTAATGTAGTCGGTTCGAATTCTGTCTGACCGTCTTCGTATTTCAATACCGGAGTAGCAGTAACTACAGCTTTCTTATTGAAGTATTTTTCCGGGAAAGTCGTGTTGATGGTTACTTCTACTTCACCACCATGGGTTTCGACTGGAGAAGGTTGAACATCGTAATCAACGGTGCTGGAGTTATCTACCATTTTGTTTAAACCTCCACAGCTGCTAATTACAATAGCTGCAACACCAAGAGTCAATAGGTTCAGCGTAAGTTTTTTCATGATGTACTTGTTATTTAATTTACAATTTTAATTTATGCTGGTTTGAATAAAAATTTAGCTCTAATACAAACATAATAATGTTTTCAATATAAAAAAAATAAAACCTTCCACGAGGTTTCAATTTTTTGCTAAAATAAGAAAAATTAGAAAACTGCTTAATAATCAATAGAATAAAATTATAAAAAGAAATGATAATTCTTTGGATTATTTGTGCTGATCCAGTTTTTTCAATCTTTAAAGCATGTTAAATCAATGACTTACAATTCATTTTTTATTTTTTCTTTACAATTGTTGATTTTGCCGATATTTTTTGTGGTCTTTCATTTTTCCGAACAAATACCCTGAAATCATACCTGTTGCCAGAAAGATCAGGATAAGATTTTCCGGACTTTTTTTTATCATCCGGGCAATTAGCAATCCAATCACTGCGCCAAGCATTGCAAATAAAAAAGTATACAATGAAGAGTAATAGGTGGCAAATCTGAGCCTATGCTCCTTTTTTAAATGGGATTCTATTTTATCTTTTGTGAGTACAAATTTTTTTCTTGTATCTGCAAAATCAAGGCATTCAGGCAACTCATCAGCCATTTTTTCCAACAGCTTTATGTGAATCATACATTGTGGGCATGTGGAAGAATACAATATTGTTTTATCAGCCAGTATTGGTAACCGGGCAATGTTATAAAATTTAAAATCTGATGGATGAAATTTGGTTTTTTTATTTTCAAGTGTCCGATAAAAATGATTCAACCATATTTTTTTGTTCATGTTTTACCTGATCTGTTCATAAAGTTTTACTAATAGGCAGAAAGGCTTTTTTAAGAGTTATTTCAGTTTTTACGGTTTATTTACTTTTGACAGACTTTGATAATTAATCCTTTCGATGATTGTTGTCTTTTTTGTCCTTGTCAGGCTTTGGCAAAAGCACTTTTCTGGATAGTTTAAGATTACCGGTTTTGGCATCGATATCGATTAATTTTACTTCAATTGTGTCTCCAACCTTCATTTCATCTTCGACGTTGTTGATTCTGCGCCATTCAATTTCAGAAATATGTAACAAACCATCTTTTCCGGGAAGTATTTCAACAAAAGCCCCGAAACTTACGATCGATTTTACTTTTCCTTTATAGATTTTCCCAATTTCAGGAACTTCAACGATTGCTTTAATGCGTTTCAATGCAGCCTCAATAGTTTCCTTGTCGATTGCGAAAACATCAACTACTCCAACATTATCTACTTCTTCAATAACAATGGTTGCTCCGGTTGTGTTTTGTATTTCCTGAATTACTTTACCGCCAGGGCCAATCAATGGACCTATCATTTCTTTTGGTATGATAATCTTTTCAATTCTTGGCACATGCGGTTTGTAGTCAGCTCTTGGTTCAGATATGGTTTCAAGCATTTTATCAAGTATATATAGTCTTCCTTTTTTGGCTTGCTCAAGAGCTTTTTCAAGAGTTTCGTATGATAAACCTTCGACTTTGATATCCATTTGTGTTGCAGTTATACCATCCTTTGTTCCGGCTACTTTGAAATCCATATCACCAAGATGGTCTTCGTCACCCAAAATATCTGAAAGAATTGCATATTTTCCTGATTCCGGATCGGTTATCAATCCCATTGCAATTCCTGAAACAGGCTTTTTAAGCTGTACTCCCGAATCCATTAAGGAAAGGGTTCCTGCACAAACTGTGGCCATCGATGAAGATCCGTTTGATTCAAGAATGTCAGAGACTACACGTATTGCATACGGATTTTCTTCCGGTATCATTTTTTTCAAAGCCCGGTGGGCTAAATTCCCATGTCCTATTTCCCGTCGGCTGATTCCTCTTAAAGGTCTTGCATCTCCGGTTGAAAAAGGAGGAAAATTATAATGAAGAACAAACTTGTCGGTACCCTGAATCAGGACTTCATCAATTACCTTTTCATCCAGTTTTGTTCCCAGAGTCACCGTGGTAAGAGACTGTGTCTCTCCTCTTGTAAAAATAGCAGAGCCATGAGATGCAGGCAGGTAATCCACTTCGCACCAGATTGGTCTTATTTCATCCGTTTTTCTTCCATCAACCCGTACTTTTTCATCGAGTATGAGTGATCGTACGGCTTTCTTCTCTACCTCATGATAATATCTATCGATTAAAATTTCAGGAACTTCATCATCTTCAGTCAATGTTGATGTGTACCACTCAATGAATTCGGTCTTAACAGTGTCCAGAGTATCATGTCTTTCCTGCTTGCCGGGAGTATTTTTTACTACATCATACACTTTTTTGTAGGTTTTTTCCCATACAAGTTTTTCCAGTTCTTCATCATTTGTTTCGTGCGAGTATTCTCTTTTTTCAGTTTTGCCGACTTCTTTTGCAAGTTCAATCTGAACCTTACATTGTTTTTTTATTTCCTCATGTGCATATTTAATGGCTTCAAGCATTTCTTTTTCAGAGACTTCATTCATTTCTCCTTCTACCATCAGTATATTATCAAGCGTAGCACCAACAATGATATCCAGGTCAGCTTCTTCCAGTTCACTGAAAGTTGGATTTATTTTAAATTTTTCGTTGATGCGTGCTACACGTACTTCTGAAATGGGGCCGTTAAAAGGTATATCTGACACTGAAAGAGCTGCTGAAGCAGCTAATCCTGCAAGAGCATCCGGAGTGATGTCTCTATCGGCTGAAATCAGATATATATTTACGAAAGTTTCTGCATGGAAGTCATCCGGGAAAAGTGGTCGTAAAGCCCTGTCAACAAGACGGGAAATTAAAATTTCATAATCACCCGGACGTGATTCGCGTTTCAGGAAACCTCCGGGAAAACGACCAGCGGAAGCATATTTTTCCTTGTATTCAACCTGAAGCGGCATAAAGTCAACATCTTCTTTGGCTTCTTTTGCGCAAGTAACAGCTGCTAATAGCATGGTATTTCCTTGTTTGACAATTACTGATCCATCAGCTTGTTTAGCAAGTTTTCCAGTTTCTATTTCAATTTTTCTGTTATCGCCCAGGTCAATTGTTTTTAAAATTGATGTATACATAGTTATTAAATTAAACACGTTTGTTTTATTAAGGCATTATCAGGCGATTATGATATTCAGAATAATCGTTGCTTTTTTTGACAATACTCCTTATTGACGGAAAGAAAAAAGGCAATTGCTCAGATTGCCTTTTTGCTTTTATTTTCTTAATTCCAAAGTTTTAATAATTGCTCTGTACCTTTCAATCTCTCTTTTTTTCAAATAATCAAGTAATCTCCGTCTTTTACCAACTAACTTAAGGAGAGCACGTTGTGTGCTAAAATCTTTATCATTTGTCTTTAAATGTTCGGTGAGGTGGTTAATCCGGTTAGAAAATAAAGCAATCTGGCTTTCTGGTGAACCAGTGTCTTTATCTGACTTTCCATATTTGCCAAAAATTTCCTGCTTTTGTTCAGATGTTAAATTCATATATTCAATCAATTAAATATGGCCAAAAAATAGAAACGCAAAGGTAGATAAAATTTGTTATAAACCAAGTCTCTAATTTGTTTTAAACATCTTTGTTGACCAAAAAAGTTCAGGCCGGGATAAGATATTTGTGCGAAAAAAAATCATTTGTTGACTATTTTTCCAGAGTCAGACATTTTCACCTTCAATCAATGTTTTCTTTAACCGATTGATCTGGTTTTTGGTTCCAAGAGCAAAAATTTTATCGGTGGAGGATAAAAGGACTTCAGGTAAGGGGTTGACAATAAAGGAATTATCCGATCGTTTCAAACCAATAATATTTGCCCCTGATTCATTTCGAATATCAAGTTCTCTAATGGATTTTCCTTCAAAACAAGAGTGCATCGAAATACAATTTACTTCTTCAATTGCTACATTTTCAACGCTTTGAAGCATTAAAAAATCCAGGAATTCCACTACATCCGGTTGGACAACAAGTTTTGCCATACGCTGGCCACCGATACGATCAGGCATAATTACATTTGTTGCACCTGCCCTTTTCAATTTAATATCAGAATGTTCATTTGATGCGCGACTTATAATTTTCAGGCCTGGATTCATCTCACGGGCTGTAAGTACAACGAATAAATTGTCAGCATCAACAGGAAGGGTAGTAATCAAAGCTTTTGCCTTTTCAATCTGGCACATTCCTAAAACATCATCACGTGTTGCGTCGCCATGTACATATAGTAATTTTTGATTTTCCAGGATGTGTTCCATAGGCTCTTCTTCCCTTTCAATAATAACAATATCAGCATTGTGATCAAGCAATTCCTGAACGGCTTGTTGCCCATTTCGACCATATCCGCAAATGATAACGTGATCCTTTAATTTTTGAATTTTGTTTCTCACTTTTCTGCTTTTATAATAATGACCAATTGCTCCATCAACCACGTATCTGGTAAATGTTGTTACAGCATAAGCAAATATACCAAAACTAAAAATAATCAGAAATGCCGTAAAATACATACCGATTGGTGAAAGAGGATGAATCTCGCGAAAACCGACTGTTGCAATCGTAATAATTGTCATAAAAAATGCATCAGTAAAGCTAAAATCTTCAATCACCATAAAACCGATTACCCCGATCATGATTATTCCAAACAACAGACCAAGGGCGATATATGCATTTTTTAAACTTTCTCTTTTCATGTATTGTTTTTCTTTAATACTAAATGACCAATCTGGCATTCAAGACAACGTTTTTTTTTGCAATAAAAATTGGTAAGTTGCAATAATGCCTGACTATCGGCTGCATGCCGACATTTAACATCTAATTTATTCCATATTTTGATAATTTTGTTATTCTCCGGTTTGATTTGTTCTAAAAAACGTAAGGCTTTCGTCTTGTACCTCTCATTGTTCTTTACTTCAGCATATACAAACATAAAGGGAACGATTGTATTTATTATCATTGTATCTATCGTTTTGTCTCCCATAGATTTAATGCTAAACTCTGATTCATTTCCAAACATATAATGGGTATCCCAATAAGTACTTGCTTTCGACCTGTATAATGCGCGTATTTGTTCAGGGTTCTCACAGGCAAGTGTTTTTGAGAATAAATTATCCGAACGGGAAAGCAATGAGCTGAATTCAGCAATTCTGAGAGTCGGGAAGTTGGATGGTCTGAGTCTGAGAAATTTCCATAAGTGCATTTTTATTTCTTTCAATTGAAATTTCCTTTTTAAATAGGTGTATTCTTTTTTAAGATTTAAAAAATATTCATCTCTGCAGGATATCGTTAGAAATCCTGCTTGCCCAAAGAGCAAGGCTTCAATTTGAAAAGTATTGTTTCTCAGTTTTGTAAGGATCTTCAGCGGAACTGTTTTCGCAAGCATTTCAAATGGTGAAGCATTGACTTTTAAACCGAGACTTCTTGCGATGGTTATATAAAATGCTTCTTCCCAGTTGTTTTTTGCAAATTTCAATACGTTTTTTATTGTATCGGTTTTGTTTTGAAGTCGTTCAATTGCCAATGAACTTAACCAGAAGGAAAGTAGTGATTTATCAAGTCTTTTTATTGATTTGAAACACCTGATAAGTTCCTCTTCTTCCATTAGCTGGTAATATCTTTCTGTAATTTTGTTATCAGGGATTAAGGAGATGCAGGGAATTCTTCTGTTTATGGTATTAAAACAACCGGTATCTATATTTTGTGCAATATGCAGTATTACATTGTCGTAAGCCGGATTTGTATTGTGTTTGTGAGCTTTCCAGTCGGACGACTTCAAATGTATTTCCACATTTCCTGCCCATAATGTACCATCAATTCTCATTTTGGCGTTGATAAAATCCGGACCACTGTCATGGTTTTGTGTTCCCGGGTCGAGAACAATGACCTTTTCATTTGTATCAGCAAGATATTCTTTGTTTTCAAAAAAGGAATGTTTCCAGATGTATTGTAATAAGGCTTCTTGCATATTAACGTTAGGGTTGATTCCGATAAAGATAGATAATACAGGCAAAAATGAAAATTTTATAGCAATCCTTTTATAGTAAGAATTTTTTCCATTTCTGACTGAATATTCTTAGCCTCCTCAGCTGCTTTTACCGCAAAATCTTTTTGATTTCCGGCGAAAATGACTGATCGTGAAGCATTGATAAGCAATCCGCATTGTTTGTTTATACCGTATTCGGATACTTCATTAAGATCACCGCCCTGTACTCCTATTCCTGGCACTAATAAAAAATGATCAGGGATTTGTTGGCGAATCAGTGCTAACATTGAAGCTTTTGTTGCACCTACCACATACATGGTATTGTCTTTATTTCCCCATTTTTTTGATACATCAATTACTTCACTGAAAAGAGGTTTGTTTTTTTTTGACGAAAAGTATTGAAAATCGGCAGCACTTTGATTTGAGGTAAGAGCAAGAATTATTACGTATTTATCTGTAAAACTCAAAAAAGGCTGAACAGAATCTTTTCCCATGTAAGGCGCAACAGTGACAGCATCAAACTTCATAGTTTCAAAAAATGCTTTCGCATACATTGCCGAAGTATTACCAATATCACCTCGTTTAGCATCTGCAATAAGGAAAATATCGGGATGGTTACTTTTTATATAATCAACCGTGAGTTCAAGCTCGGACCAGCCTTTTACTCCACGACTTTCATAAAATGCAAGATTGGGTTTGTATGCCACAGCATATTGGGCAGTAGCATCAACAATTTCTTTGTTAAAGTCAAATACGACCCGTTTCGATGTTGAAAGACAGGAAGGTATTTTTTCTATAGCGGAATCGAGTCCGATGCAGAGGTAGCTTTTCTTTTTCTTAATATTGGAAAACAGTGTTTCTGAATTCATGGTGTATATTAGTTCAATCCGCTTGCTTTCAATCGCTCAGCATTTTCAGCCATCTGCAATTTATCAATTAATTCCTGAATATCCCCGTTGATGATGCTGTGTAAATTATACAACGTCAGGTTTATCCGGTGATCAGTGACCCGTCCCTGAGGATAGTTGTAAGTTCTTATTTTTGCTGAACGATCACCGGTCGATACCATGGTTTTTCTTTTTAATGAGATATCATCAAGGTATTTCTGATATTCCAGGTCATACAATCTGGTTCGGAGTTCAGCCATTGCTTTGTCAAGATTCTTTAATTTGGATTTTTGATCCTGACAGGTAACCACTATACCTGTTGGAATGTGTGTGAGTCTTATCGCTGAATAAGTAGTGTTCACAGACTGCCCGCCTGGTCCGGAAGAGCAATATTCATCTCTTTTAATATCCTCACTTTTGATCTCTATGTCAAATTCATCTGCTTCGGGAAGCACTGCTACGGTGGCGGCCGAAGTATGCACCCGTCCCTGGGTTTCTGTCTGAGGGACTCTTTGTACACGGTGAACACCTGATTCGTATTTAAGTATTCCATAAACTCCATCTCCACTCACGTTTAGAATGATTTCCTTATATCCTCCGACTGTTCCTTCGGTGAAATTGCTGACCTCTGTTTTCCATCCTTTTGTTTCGAAGAATTTTGTATACATGCGCAATAAATCACCGGCAAAAATACTGGCTTCATCACCACCTGTTCCTGCCCGGATTTCCAAAACCGCATTTTTATCATCCTCAGGATCTGCCGGCAACAACAGGATCTTTATCTTTGCTTCAAGAGGACTTACCTTTTCAATCAGTGAATCAAGTTCCTCCTTGGCCATTTCACGCATTTCTTCATCTTTCTCCGTGGCTAAAATATCTTTTGCATTTGCGATATTGCTTAATAGATTTTTGTATTCGTTGTATGCATTCACTACGGGTTCAAGACTTTTGTATTCTTTGTTCAATTGCACATAACGCTTCATATCATTAATGATATCAGGTTGTGTAATTAGATAACCCACTTCTTCAAACCGGGTTTTTACACCCTGTAATTTCTGTAATATTAAATTTTCTGCCATCGCTATCATAAATCAATACACAAATTCTCCGAATTCACTTTTGATTGTTAATTTTTTGCCATTAAAGTTTTCAACTCTTCCAAGAATTTGAGCATCTACATTATAACTTTTTGAGATATCAATGATAATCTGAGCATATTTTTCCGGGAGATATATCTCAAAGCGGTGTCCCATATTGAAAACTTCGTACATTTCTTTCCAATCGGTTCCGGATTGTTTTTGTATCACTTTGAATAGCGGAGGTACCTGAAACATATTGTCTTTTATTACATGAAGATTTTTAATATATTTCATCACTTTTGTTTGTGCACCTCCGGAACAGTGTATCATCCCATTGATATAGGGTCTTATCTCATGAAGGACTTTAATAATGATTGGAGCATACGTTCTGGTAGGGGAAAGGACTAATTTGCCGGCTTCGATATTTAATCCGTTAATTTTTTCAGTAAGCGAATATCTGCCGGTATAAACCAGTGAAGATGGAATAAGGTCGTCATAGCTTTCAGGGTATTTTGAAGCAATATGATTGCTAAACATATCGTGCCGGGCAGAAGTGAGCCCGTTGCTGCCAATGCCACTATTGTATTCATATTCATAGCTTGCCTGCCCATAAGAGGATAATCCGACAATTACATCTCCTGCCTGAATTTTATTTTCAATAATTTCGGTGCGTTTCATGCGACAGGTTACCGTTGAGTCTACAACTATTGTCCTGACCAAATCTCCAATGTCAGCCGTTTCTCCGCCTGTAAGAAAGATATGCACACCGTAATTTGAAAGATGTGAAATGAATTCATCAAATCCGCGGAGAATATACATGATGATATCACCGGGAATCTTAAGTTTGTTTCTTCCTATTGTTGACGAGAGTAAAATATCTGAAGTAGCACCTACACAAAGCAGATCATCAAGGTTCATTACAATAGCATCCTGTGCAATGCCTTTCCAGACACTTAGATCGAGAGTCTCTCTCCAATAAACATAAGCCAGGGAAGATTTGGTGCCTGCACCATCTGCATGCATTATTGTGCAATATTTGGGATTGCCGGTTAAGAAATCGGGCAATACCTTACAAAATGCGTTTGGAAATAAGCCCTTGTCAAAGTCATCTATGGCTTTGTATACATCTTCTTTCTGTGTTGAAACTCCTCTTTGTCCGTACCGTAATGTCTTACTCATGTGAATGAATCAATTCGTGCTGCAAAAATATAAATAATAATAATACGGAAAGAAAGCCTAATGATTAATGCGTGTCATGAAAGTAAAAACAGATAAGAAAATAAAAAAAGGACTGTACTGTTTACACCCCTTTTTTTCTGAACAACGATCCATGACAATTTATTTCATTTGTTTATCCCTTTCATGTTCGTTTCATATTGCCGGATATGTATGTAAGGAATTCGTTCCTGAAATCTCTGTCCAGGAATTTTCCATGGTAACTACTTGTGGTCGTTGAGCTTCCAGGATCCTTGATCCCACGAATGGATACACACATGTGTTCAGCTTCAACAAGAACAGCAACATTATCTGTTTTAAGAACCTGCATAAGTTCTTCTGCAATCTGTTCCGTTAAACGTTCCTGAACCTGAGGACGTTTTGCAAAATGATCCACAATGCGGTTTATTTTGGATAAACCGATTACATGACCATTTGAGAAGTATGCTACATGAGCTTTTCCTATGATAGGAACAAAATGATGCTCGCAATAGGAATTGACCCTAATGTCTTTTTCAACAAGCATTTGATTATAGGTGTATTTATTTTCAAATAGAGTAACCTGCGGCTTGTTTTTAGGATTCAACCCACTGAATATTTCATTTACATACATACTGGCTACTCGAAGCGGCGTATTTTTAAGACTATCATCAGTCAGGTCCAAACCGAGGATTGCCATTATCTCCTTAAAATGCCATTCTATTTTTTTGATTTTCAACTCATCATCCAATATGAAGGCATCTTCACGCAGTGGTGTATTTTTGCCTTTTTCAACAGGATGATCTCCGATTATTCTTAAAAATTCATTGAATTGTTCAGGATTTACCGGATCCGTCGATTTTGCTATATTGTTTTGAATATTCACTTTTGTATCGGTTTTATTATAATGACTGGAACTGAAGAGTATCAATTAAAATTGAAATCTTTAAGTTTCGTCATTAATTTCTTACGTGTGAAAAAAATACGACTCTTCACAGTACCGATCTTTAAATTGAGTTTATCGGCAATTTCTTTGTATTTGTAACCCTGAGTATGCATAAGGAATGGTTCTTTAAACTCATTACTTAGCTCATCGATTTTCTTTTGAATTTCTTTCACCGAAAATTCAGATTCCGGGGTTTCAAAAGATGATTCCCGGTTCAGATTCAGGTAATACAAATCTTCCGTATTATCAAATGTTGTATTGGCTTTCACATTACGCCGATAATTGTTAATAAAGGTGTTTTTCATAATTGTGAAAGTCCAGGCTTTCAGATTGGTATTTTCTTCAAATTTATCACGGTATGTTATAGCTTTTGCAAATGTTTCCTGAAGCAAGTCTTTTGCATCTTCCGTATTGGATGTCAGACTCCTTGCAAATCTTTCCAGATTCCCTGAAAGATTTGTCAGCCGGTAGTTGAATTCAATTGCTGTCATATGCTTAATTTTTATTGTTGATACATTATCAAAATGTTTAACAAAATTAAACATAACTTAAACATATATCAAAACGCAAACACCTTGAATATCCTCTAAAAAAGCTCTATTTTAAATAAGGTCTGTTGATAAAAACAAAGAATAATAATAAACATAGAAGGTTTATTAAGAAACATTCTAAATAGTATATAAATAGCAATTGATAGAATTAATTATGTTTAATAAAACGATTAAATGATTAAACATATATTCTGTACATTTGATTTTTGAATTTGTTGTGTTTTTCTAAACGGACTGTCCGGTTTCCATCTCAAAATGGATTGTATATACAGCCACAGCTATTGCATCCGGAAGGATAAAATGGCAAATGAGGAATTATTTGGTTGAAATCGAATCCAGTTGAAGGATAAGTTCCTGAGGAGAACTAATAAAGAATGCGTTGCCTGGAAAATCATTTTTTAAGCCTGATGCCTGATTTCCTGTAACAAAAAATATTTTTTCCGGAAATTGTTTTGTAATGCTTATCAGATAATTGAAAACATCGCAATCTGACATTGAAGTAATAAAGGAAGTAAGAAAATAATCGGGATTGCAAATATTACTGATTTCAACCAGATCATTCAAAGGAACACTTTGTCCGAGATAGATTACTTTGTGCCCTCTTTTTCTGATAAGATAATTTGCAAAAAAGAGACTCATTTCATGCATTTCTCCTTCAGGAAGAAAAAGTACAAATGTTTTTCCGTCGGGGAAGTGATCTCCGATTTGACCGTCAATGGCAACAAACATTTTTTGTTTTAATAAATTGGAAACAAAATGTTCCTGGGCGGAATTTATGGAGCCTGTCTGCCACATGATCCCAATTCGAAAAAGGAATGGATTGAGGATTCTTATTACAGTATTTTCAAATCCAAGTTGGATAATTGCTTTGGACAGTGTTTTTTCAAATTTGTATTCATCAAGATCAATCATTGCAAGGGTAAGGTTTTCAATCAGGCTTTCGGAATCAGTGGAATGTTCAGAAAGCCTGTTGATAATATCAACAATTTCAAAGGGTGATAACCGGGCTATTTTGGAAATTTTAAATCCATTCTTATTTAAAATAGAAATGTTCAATAATTTTTTCAGATCAGAATCACAATACGCCCGAATATTTGTTGAGGTTCTTTCAGGATCGATGAGCCCGTATCGTTTTTCCCATATGCGAATTGTATGAGCTTTAATGCCTGTAAGCCGCTCAAGATCTCGTATGGAATAATTTGCCATGGGATTTTTTTCGTTTTAACCCTAAAATTAGTATTATATAAAAACAATCACTGCTTAAACATGAAAATTGGAAAGTTTGTTTACACAGTATCAGATTTTTCTGATAATACTGATCCCGTCACGGAAAGGGATAATTATATTTTCGACACGTATGTCGTTTTTTATCAGCTCATTAAATGCAATAATCCCTTTTGTCTCCTTGTCATGGTATTTTGAATTATCCACTACTTTTCCATCCCACAGTACATTGTCTGCAAGAATAAATCCGCCAGGATTGATTTTATCAAAACACAATGTATAATAATCAACGTATTCCTGTTTATCGGCATCAATAAATACCAGATCAAATTGCATGTTAAGTGCTGGTATTATTTCTTTGGCATTGCCTGTGATAAGATCAATCTTTTCAGAAAGACCTGCTTTCTGAAAAGATTTTTTTGAGTATCTGTTCAGTTCATCGTTTTTTTCGATGGTAATTAATCTGCCATCTTCAGATAGACCTTTTGCAAGGCATATAGCAGAGTATCCTGTAAATGTACCGATCTCGAGTATGTATCTGGGTTTTATCATATAGGAGACAAACTCAAGGAATTTACCGAGAAGTGGTCCTGAAAGCATCCTGGGATATATTGCCTTCAGGTTTGTTTCACGGGTAAGTTCAGCAAGAATTTCATTCTCTGGTGTGGAATAAGAGAAAATATACTTTTCTATCAAAGGATTATTGTTGTCCATAACAAATTAGTAAAACACCAAAGATGAAAGCTGATGAGGGATAAGTACTTCATTTGCAATTTCTCTGATTTCATTGGATGTAATATTTTCTATTTTTTGTGCAACTTCATGAAACGGGTAAACTTTGTCAAACAATATCATACTGCGTCCGTTGGCCAACATTTGATTCTCGTTATGTTCCGCGGCTATGGCTATTTGTCCGATCAGTTGTCTCTTTGCCTTCGACAACTGAACTGTTCCCAGTTTTTGTTCTTTTAATTTTTTAAAATCGGAATGGATCAGATCAATGCATTGATTCAAATGCTTTGTATCAGTCCCGAAATAGACTTGGAATATTCCAACATCCGAATATGTTGAATAGTTCGATTCAATGTTGTAAGCCAGACCTTTTTTCTCGCGCAGTGTCATATTCAAACGTGAGTTCATTCCGGGGCCTCCCAGAAGATTGTTAAGCAAATGCATTGCATATCTTCTTTCATCTTTGTTGCTGTATGTCTGATTGCCGATAATACAATGTGTCTGGTAGGTATTTTTTTTATTCTTTCTGTGCAATGGCTGATACGATCTGAAATTGTATTCGTTCCGGATTTTTTTCCGTTCTACCTGATCAACATTTGAGAAATGTTTCATAAAGTATTTCAGGATACGCGGAAAGGAAACACTGCTAACACTTGAGACTACAATTTCATTGGTTGCATAATTGCTCATTACAAAATCAATAATATCATTTCTTGTATAGGAATTCAGAGCTTTTTTGGTACCAAGAATGTTTCTTGCAATCGGGTTTGTGTTAAAAACCAGTTCTTCAAAATCGTCATATATCTGGTCGGTAGGGGAATCTTTGTATGAATTTATTTCATCGATAATGACCTCTTTTTCTTTTACGATTTCTTTCTGTGGAAAGACAGAATAAAACAATACATCTGAGAGCAAATCAAATGCCCTGGAATAATAATTGTTAAAAAAGGTAGTGTAGATACAGGTTTCTTCTTTTGTAGTGTAAGCATTCATTTCTCCTCCGACATCTTCCATCCGGCTAAGGATATGATATGCTTTTCTTTTTTTTGTGCCCTTAAAGATAAGGTGTTCAATAAGGTGGGCCATGCCATGCTGATTTTCAAGTTCATCTCTCGATCCGGTGTTTATAAATATTCCGCAATGTGCAACAGGTGAATTTACAGGTTGATGAATCAATCGAATACCATTTTGTAAAACATGTGTATAATATTCCATTTCCCCTGATCTGAATAAAAAAGAGTTACAAAATTATGAAATGATATTGTTATTCCTAACGAATTATTTCAATTATATAAGTGATTGTAAATTAAAGCCTTTGTAAAGATATTCAGGTACAATTCATGCAGTCACAGCGTTCAATTTTAATGGTATTTCCGTTTTGTGAAACACTTTTTTTTGTATAGATTTGCAGCGCTTGATAAAAAGGTGGCATAGCTCAGCTCCGAAAAACCGGAAATCTTTGATTTCATAGTTTTTCGAGAGTCCTCGAAAATCTAAACAACAGGAATGTTGTAAGATTTTCGGGATTGGTAGATTGACGGCAGACGGAGAAATGCAAGCAGTTTGAAATAGAATAATGGTGGCATAGCTCAGTTGGTAGAGCAACGGACTGAAAATCCGTGTGTCCCTGGTTCGATTCCAGGTGCTACCACATAAAAACAGAGTGAGAGTGAGGAGCAAGAGCAAGTTACTTTCACTTTTTTTATTATCCTCTGTAGGATTTTGGTGTGGGAAGCCGACGTTATATTTTAAACCGGTCTTAATAAAAATGAAATACGCTTGTTACATCCTGTACAGTCCGTTGCTTGATAAATATTACATAGGAGAAACAGAAAATTTAGAGGAAAGGATACGAATGCATAATACCGGATTTTTTAAAAATGCCTATACCTCAAAAGTGAGCGATTGGGAACTATATTTGATGATTTCCTGTCGAGACAGAATTCAGGCACGCAAGATTGAAAAATATATTAAGAACATGAAAAGCCGGAAATATATAGAAAACCTGAAAAACAAGCCGGAATTTTTAAAGCGACTAGAGGAAAAATATTCGTAAAAATCCGTGTGTCCCTGTCCCGACTGGTCAGGTGACACAGTCGGGACGATTCCAGGTGCTACCACATAAAAACAGAGTGAGAGTGAGTCATTCTCACTCTGTTTCTCTTTTATCCACCGAAGTTATGGGTTACCGGAACGGAGAAGGACTCTTCACTCACACAATCAATTCAATATAAGGTTAAACCAATTGAAATAACGAGTATCAGATTTTTTAGTTTTTATTGCCAGTTAATTAAAATGTATCTGTGGTTTTGCCGCATACAATATCAAATTCTTTGAATAACATGGCAGATGCCACAATTTATAAAAACAGGCAAACCTGGTGCGTTGCACCAGGCTGAATTAATAAAGGCTTTAGGCAGTAAACTGTTATCATTTTGCCTGTAAGGCAAAAATAATTTAGCCCAAGGCATCGCCTTGGGGTATATGAAAAAAAGAATTTGGCGCATTCTGTTCGTTATTTCGTAGAGGTGAGTTTGCATGCGCCACAAAGATATCGCATATTCCAGAACAATTCCCTTTTCCAATGCGGAATGGACGTTAATTATAAAACTTTGGTTCACTATTTTTAATGATCTTCATCTTAAACGTTAATGGCTCATGTAAATAGTCGACTTCAGGCTTGATGCTTTTTGGCAATAAAGAAGTAATTTGTTAACTTGACTTAATAATTGTAATTCTTTGCATATCATAATAGAAACGTAATAAGGCAATTATAAAGTAACTCCTGAATAAAAGTTGTTTTTCTGAGTACAAGGAAGTGTTGTATAGTCACATAAAAAACCCCACCGAAGCGGGGTTACAGGATTTAATATCCTTCGGCATATAGCCTTATTGTGATAAGATTGAAAAATTGATTTTTTCTAGTAAGCAATTTATAATATAAAACTCTAAAAACAAAAAGTTATGGCAAAAATTTTAGGACTTGACCTAGGGACCAACAGCATTGGTTGGGCAGTGGTGGAAAATAAAGAAGGAAAATTGGAACTAAAAGAAAAAGGTGTAAGGATATTTCAAAGAGGTTATGGAGATGAATATCAGGATTCATCAAGAGCAGCAGAAAGAACCTCTCATAGAGGTGCTAGAAAATTAAATTATAGAAGAAAAGGCAGGAAAATTGAACTTTTACGATTATTAGGGAAAGAGTTCCATCCTTTTGAGGATGATGAATTAACTTCTTGGCATAAAAAACGAAGTTATCCGGTTCGAGAGAAACTTATAGAATGGTTTAAATTAAATCCCTATGAATTGAGAAAAAGGGCAGTCGATGGAGAAAAATTATCAAAAAAAGAATTGGGACGAATTTTCTATCACTTAACACAACGAAGAGGATTTAAAAGCAATAAAAAGGATACTTTATCCCTGTTAAGTGCCACAGAAGTTAGTACAAACAAAAAAAGTTTACCCAAAGATATTGAGTATCACAAAGAATACGAAGAAGAATATGGAGATATTCCAAAGAGTAAGATTCTGTATCAAAAGCATATAAAGGCAGAAAGAATTCGAAATACTACTGAAGAAAATAAAATTTCCCGAAAAACGTTGGAACTGGATTTTCACGCAATTTGTCGACATCAAAATTTATCGGAAGAATTTATTAAGGAAGTTAGAAAGACAATTTTTGAAGCTCGGCCTTTAAAGTCTCAAAAAGGGAATGTGGGAAAATGTGTTTTTGAAACCGGTAAATCCCGATGCCCTTTAAGTTCTATCGAATTTGAAGAATACAGGATGTATTCTTTTATCAATAATATCAAAATTAAAAAAGTTGGCGAAGAGAAGAAGAATTTTAAATCATTGAGAGAGCAAACATATTTTGGTATAAGCATTGAAGAAAATATTTTACCTCTTTTTTATCGAAAAAGCAAAGGCACTTTTAAGTTTGAAGATATACATAATATGATTGATAAAACCGGAATCTATGAATTTAACTATAAAGATACAACAACGGTTAGTGGCTGCCCAGTAAGCGCTCACTTGAAAGATTTGTTTGGGGAAGATTGGAAATCCGTAAAATTTTATAATGGTAAAAATAAAAAGGGAGAAAATAAATATATCGATATCCGTGATATTTGGCACATGTTTTTTGATCATTTTATTCAGGATAAAGCGGATGGACCATTAATAGACATTGCTAAAAATAAGTTTGGGTTAGGTGATGATAAAGCTGAAAGGTTCATTAATGCCCCTATAAAACAAGGTTATGCAAATCTAAGTTTTAAAGCAATTGGCAAAATAATGCCATTTCTAATAGAAGGGTATCGACCTGACAAAGCAATATTGTTGGCCAAAATACCAGATATTTTAGAACTTTCAAAAGGAGAAAATATTCCTGATGATATTTTAGAAGATGTTAATAGTATTTTCGATAAATACTCCTATGAAAAAAAGAAAAATGATATTGTCAATGATTGTATTGCTATTTTCAGAAATGAATCAAAAAATGCGCACACAAAATATTGTTTAGATGATAGAGACAAAGAGATTGTGTTAAAACAGTTTTTAAAAAAGTATGGAGAAAAAACATGGAATGGTTTTGAACAGGAAATTCGAAATAAAATAATAGCTGAAGTTGAGGCCGATTTTGAGAGACAATTACAATCAGGAAATATTGGTGGTTCTTTTATAAAGACAAAAAGTATAAAGCAACAAGTTCAGGATTATTTAATAAATGAATTGGCAATAGAAGAAGAAAAAGCAAAGAAAATTTATCACCCGTCTGCCATTGAATTTTATCCAAAAGTAGAACCTAACAAAAATGGGGTACGTTTACTGAAAAGTCCTTTAATAAATTCTATTAAGAATCCCCTGTTTATGCGTGCTATGTGCGAGTTAAGGAAAGTGATAAATGCATTGTTAATCAATAATGTTATTGATGATGAAACTCAGATTGTTGTTGAATTAGGAAGAGATGTGAATGATTATAATATGCGAAAGGCTATTGAACGTTTTCAAAAAGAGAGGGAAACAGAGAATGAATTTTACAAAAATTTATTGGTTGAGTTCTATAAAGAGAATAAGCTGGATATTCAACCGGGAAATGATGAAAAAGACAAAATTAAATTCTGGGTAGAACAATTGGAAGACGAAAACGAAGCAGAACAATTTTATAACAAGTTGGAAATCCATACAGCTCAGTTTACAAAAAGAGAAAAAAGGATGAAATTGCCCGACTATGCTATCGAAAAGTATCGTCTTTGGAGGGAGCAGAATGGAATTTGTATATATACCGGGAATCAAATTGGAATGGCCGATTTAATAAATGGTAATAAACATGACATTGAACATACTATTCCTTTAAGTAAATCATTTGATAACTCTCTATCAAATAAGACCATTGCTGAAAGTTATTACAATCGAAGCATAAAAGGGAATAAACTCCCATCGGAATTGGGTAATGATTACGATAGAATTCTTACATTCATAAAACGTTGGGAAAAAAAAGTGGAGATACTGGAAGATAGGATTGAGGATTTAAAACGTAAAGGAAAAAACATACATGATAAAGCCACTAAAAACCACAATATTCAAGAACGTCACTATTTAAAAATGCATCTTGACTATTGGCAAAAGAAAGTGAACAATTTCAAACTTACAGAAGTAACTGATGATTTTAAGAATCGTCAATTAACAGACATAGGTATTATAAACAAATATGCTTTATTATATCTTAAAAGTGCTTTTAACAATGTTTTCAATATTAGCTCTTTATTTGTAGACGAGTTTAGAAAAATTACAGGATATGAGAAAAGCCGTGACAACCATGTCCATCACACTATTGACGCTGTATATTGTGCCTGTCTTGTTGGTTTTGCACGCAGAAAACCAGAGACATTGAAAAAGTTAGAGCGCTATTACTATTTACAAGAACTTCTTAAAAAAGCCTTACATTTTAATAAAGAAGAAAAAAGCGAGGGGACTAAAAAACTAAAGGAACAGATCGTAGAGGCCAGAGAACAGCTAATACCTTGGGAAAACTTTTTGATTGATATGCAAAATCTACGTGAAAGCATTTTAGTTTCTCATCGTATCAAGGATAATTTAAAGAAACAAACGAAAAAAAAGATACGTGTTCGGGGTAAAATTGTACATCGCGCTGACCAAATTGAAAAAGACACTAATGGAAGCATTAAAGTACTTGAGTGGAAATACAAAACCGATATTAATGGGAAAAATGTTCCCGTAAAAGGAAAGCGAAACGATGTGACCCCTGATTTTATACTGCATATTTTTAAAGTCGATAATAAACAAAACATTAAAGTTTTAAACAGTTTTGATGAATACAGAGAAACTGAAGGGACTATTAATTTAAAAGGATATGAGTTTGTAAAAGACAAAGACGGTAAAGTAGTATTTGAGAAAGAAGCGCGGTATACATGGCATAATGATAAAGCGAATAATATTACAACTGGCATTCGGGATAAATTGCATAAAGATTTTTTCTTTGGAAAAATAAAACGTCCAATGCTAGATAGCAAAAATCAAATTAAAAAGAACGAAAATGATGATATAGTATATGAGGATTGGTATGTAAAAAGAATGCCCATAGAAAACTTAAATGAATCAGGAATTAAAAATATTGTTGACAAAGGGATTCAAGACAGAATATTAAAATATGGATTAAAAAACGTAAAAAGCAAAGGACAAATAGTGTTGCCAGTAGAGGATGGAAAAAAAGAAATGATAATTAAAACCATTAGATGCCGCCAGATAAAAGCTAAAGGTTATTTAACTGCAATTCCTCTTAAAGAAAATTCACACAAATCAAAAAAACACAAAAAAAGAATTGAAAAATTTGGGAAAGATTACAAAGAAAAAACATATGTGGATAATGATGGGAATTATTTGTTAGGGATATATTCAGATGATAAAATTGTTAAATATCGTTTTTTAAATAATTTAGATGTTGGTCGTCTATTAAATTCCCATGAAAATGATGTAACTCTTCCCATCAATGATTATTTTGAGCATAGAAGTAAAAAATGTTATTTGGAACTAAAGCAAATGCTCAAACAAGATTTATTTATTCTTTTATTACAAAAAAATGAAAATATTGATGATATTAATTGGAAAGATTATTCTGAATTGCAAAAACGGTTATACGAAATAAAGAGTTTTGGAGAAAGTGGTAAATATGCTGTAATTTTTTGTTTGTTTCATCAATGTGCAATTTCTCAGAGTGATCTTAAAGTAAAAGATGGAAAATTTGAACTAAATGAGCCAATTGTTTTATATAGAAAATTTATACATACAAATTTTAATGCTGTTATAGAGGGTGTAGATTTTAAAATAACAGCATTAGGGGAAATAATAAAGATATAACCATGATTAAACGAGCTATGTATTTTCGATACTCTGCTATTTATTGGGATAAAAGATGCAAAAGACAATTTAACGCTGACAGGGTTTCGAACCCTGTCAGCGTTTGGTTAAATTAAAAGTTCAAGGATAACCATGAACAAATATACAGACATACTGGAACCGGAAAAGACTTACTATATTTACAACCGGGCTGTTGGTAACGAGAAGCTTTACACCTCAGATGATAATTACCGGTATTTTATGAAACGTTATCAGGATTTTATCTATCCTGTCGCCCATACTTTTTGTTATTGTCTTCTTCTTAATCATTTTCATTTACTGATTAAAATCAGAAACAAACGGGAGGTTGTCAGGTATCTGAAAGAAAAAGTCAATCATAGCCAAACCCTGACAGGGTTCGAAACCCTGTCAGGGTTGAGAAAGCAACAACTCATCTCCAACTTCTTTAGCAAACAGTTTTCAAATTTATTCAATGCTTACACCCAGGCTTTTAATAAGCAGCAAAGCCGTATTGGAAGTTTGTTTAACAGACCTTTTAAGCGCAGGGCAATAGACGATGAGAATTACCTTTACAAGTTGGTTCATTGCATTCATTTTAATCCTGTGGAAGCCAGTTTTTGTGCTGATCCCCGGGATTGGGAATATTCATCATATAATGCAATCGTTTCTGATAAACCAGGTATAATCAGGAAAAATGATATTATTGAATGGTTCGATGATAAAGAGAACTCTATTTACTGTCATAAATACCCTCCGGAATTAACCGGAATAGAAAAGATCTTTTAAATGTTATTTGTAACGCTGACAGGGTTTAGAACCCTGTCAGCGTTGAGTGTTTGCAGACAACTATCTGACCTCTGTCAGGGTTCCGAACCCTGACAGGGGCGCAAGAGAAAAACATATAACCATGCTCAAAAGAACAGTTTATTTTTCAACCCCCTGCTATTTGTCAGTTAAAAACAAACAGCTTATAGTAAACAGGATTGAACCCCTGACAGGGTTTCAAACCCTGTCAGGGGTGAGTGATCCGCAAAGTGGTGATAAAACAACAATTCCGGTTGAAGACCTGGGTTTTGTAGTACTGGAACATAAGCAAATCATTATAAGCATGCCATTACTTGATGAATTAGCAGCTAATAACGTGGCTGTTATTTTTTGTAACAGCAGCCACATGCCGCATTCCATGCTTTTTCCGCTGGAGGGAAATCATTTGCAGGGAGAGTTATTCCGGCAGCAGGTGTCGATCAGTGAACCTCTGAAAAAAGGGTTATGGAAGCAAACAGTTGAGGCCAAAATAACCAACCAGGCACGGTTACTGGATAAGTTGGGAAAAGAATGGAATGATATCCAGACCCTGGCAAAAGATGTGAAAAGCGACGATTCGACCGGCCGGGAAGGTGTGGCTGCACGATTGTACTGGACAAGGCTTTTTGGTGAAGGGTTTACACGAGAGCGCTATGGTCCGTTTCCAAACAATTTTCTGAATTACGGGTATATTGTGCTACGCGCTGCCGTGGCAAGGGCACTTACGGGCAGCGGATTAATGCCCACGTTCGGCATACATCATCATAACCGCTATAATGCGTATTGCCTGGCCGACGACATTATGGAGCCCTACCGTCCTTTTGTGGACGAACAGGTTTTTCAGCTTGCCGGAAGTTATCCGGGACTGGAAGACCTGGAAAAAGAAATTAAGGCCGAACTGCTCAATGTGCTGGTACGCGATGTGCATTTCGGTAAGACCACCCGCCCGTTAATGGTGGGTCTTTCGCAAACAACTGCTTCACTTGCCCGGTGCTTTTCAGGTAGCCAGAAGAAGATAGATTATCCGGTTTTGAAGTAAAAACTCTTTCAGGGTTTTGAACCCTGACAGAGTTGGGGTAACAAATATAACATAATGAATGGAACGGGAACGGTTAAATGCATATCACATCATGTGGGTTTTTGTATTTTTTGATTTATCGGTAGTGACGAAAAAACAAAGACGTAAGGCAACACTGTTTCGCAAAGGTCTGGAACGTGACGGTTTTAATATGATGCAATATTCTGTGTACACGAGGCATTGTGCCAGCCGCGAAAGCGCAGATGTGCATGTACGCCGGATAAAATCGGCAGTGCCGGAAGAAGGACAGGTAAGTATCCTGCTTATTACCGATAAGCAATACGGAGACATTATTAATTTCTGGGGTGCTAAAACCTTGCCGCTTCCGCAGGGGCCGCAGCAACTGGAGATATTTTAACCTATAGCAAAGTTCTTTGACATATTGGATCAGAATGCATAAATTTGGTAAATCATTCCACTTCCATGGAGTATGTATTCGTTTTTTATAACGTAAAATCGCCTGTAATAATTGAAAATAAAGGCATACAGAGCCCTTGGTTGTGGTTTGATTGAAAAATTGAATAAGATATATCAACGTTTATACATTATTGATATCAAAACAGTTGTGGTTTGATTGAAAAATTGAATAAGATATATCCTTTGCCTAATTCAATTAATTCCTTTTGTTGTTGTGGTTTGATTGAAAAATTGAATAAGATATATCTGTTGAGGGTTAATATGCTGAAAGAAAGAGTTGTGGTTTGATTGAAAAATTGAATAAGATATATCAATTAGTATCGTTTCAAAAAGAGTAAGCATGTTGTGGTTTGATTGAAAAATTGAATAAGATATATCTATTCTCAAATATATACTCATGGAGATGTGTTGTGGTTTGATTGAAAAATTGAATAAGATATATCTTTAACTTTTAAAGTATCCGGACTACGTCCGTTGTGGTTTGATTGAAAAATTGAATAAGATATATCTTATGGTTATAAAATGAGCGTTGGCAAATGGTTGTGGTTTGATTGAAAAATTGAATAAGATATATCAGTAACTCATAATTGTCTGTATTAAAACGGTTGTGGTTTGATTGAAAAATTGAATAAGATATATCTCAAACTGGATATCCTGTACTGCCCGGTGGTTGTGGTTTGATTGAAAAATTGAATAAGATATATCTACCATTCCGTAATCATTTTCGGTATTGTAGTTGTGGTTTGATTGAAAAATTGAATAAGATATATCTGCCTACTAAATCTGAATCCAGATTAGAGAGTTGTGGTTTGATTGAAAAATTGAATAAGATATATCTATGCTGTCGCATCCGTGTTCCAGAGCCAGTTGTGGTTTGATTGAAAAATTGAATAAGATATATCTGCCTTTCCCTAACGGATAGACAAGATCTAGTTGTGGTTTGATTGAAAAATTGAATAAGATATATCAAGACATATTAAAACAAACCGCATGAAACAGTTGTGGTTTGATTGAAAAATTGAATAAGATATATCTTAAGAAGAAGAGGCAGCTGTTACAGTTGTGTTGTGGTTTGATTGAAAAATTGAATAAGATATATCTGGTTCAAAAACGAGGTCAATAACAGGATCGTTGTGGTTTGATTGAAAAATTGAATAAGATATATCATAACCACAGGAAAGCAGATATTTAACTATGTTGTGGTTTGATTGAAAAATTGAATAAGATATATCTGTTATCTTTCTTCCTTGACCTTTTTCTTGTTGTGGTTTGATTGAAAAATTGAATAAGATATATCATTTCCCGCAGATCCTCTATTGTTAAAAGCGTTGTGGTTTGATTGAAAAATTGAATAAGATATATCAGATTATGATTTTTACCAGAATGGAAGCAGTTGTGGTTTGATTGAAAAATTGAATAAGATATATCCAAACATTAACAATAGCACAGCTAGACTCTGTTGTGGTTTGATTGAAAAATTGAATAAGATATATCCGAGCAGCAAACAACAATAATAATAGACAAGTTGTGGTTTGATTGAAAAATTGAATAAGATATATCCTGATCCGCAGGATAAAGCAGCTTTGGAGGTTGTGGTTTGATTGAAAAATTGAATAAGATATATCAATAATAAAAAAATTCCTTCGTGTACTATGTTGTGGTTTGATTGAAAAATTGAATAAGATATATCCCCTCTTTAGCGTAGTTCTTTAATAACCATGTTGTGGTTTGATTGAAAAATTGAATAAGATATATCAGCATCTCTGCATGGAGTGGTTCAATTACTGTTGTGGTTTGATTGAAAAATTGAATAAGATATATCTAACGAGGATTGAAACCAAGCTTGATGCGGTTGTGGTTTGATTGAAAAATTGAATAAGATATATCCCCAGCCGTTGTACTATCTCCGAAAGTTGGTTGTGGTTTGATTGAAAAATTGAATAAGATATATCTTCTGTATCTGTTACTCCTGTTGCAGCTTTGTTGTGGTTTGATTGAAAAATTGAATAAGATATATCAAGAACCTATCCCATCATCCCCTCCCGTGTGTTGTGGTTTGATTGAAAAATTGAATAAGATATATCTAAAAAGAATAGCAGAGCAGATTAAGGATAGTTGTGGTTTGATTGAAAAATTGAATAAGATATATCGGGATTTTCCCGGCTCAATATAAACTTCATTCTTTTGAGTGGTTTGTTCGCTGTCGCTCACGAGCTCAGCCGCCACCTGGCGTCTTCGGTTGATTGAAAAATTGAATAAAACAGATCAATTTATGTAATATTTAAAGCAATGAATATTAATTGGATTGACTTTTTTTTATTGTAATCTAAATTCGTTTTTTGCATCTTATTTTTTCAGCTTAAAATCCAGACCATTGATCAATCGTATGCATACAATTCATCAACAAGTGCTCGACTTCACTTTTTTAAAGTTGTAAATTGAATCAAGATCAGCTTTTCCATAGTTTTCATTACCCTAATCTGAACAGTCATGTTGTTAGTTGCAAAACCTTTTAAAATCCTGATTAACAGTATTGATAAACTATTACTAAAAATATTAATGCTGTTTTGTATTCTTTGTTTGTCTTCAACGATCCATTCACAAATGGCCGGTAAGAGTTCTTTTAAAATGCTGAAAGAGGCCGATCAACGGATAGGATTGAATATCCGTACAGATAAAAACATTCAGTTGCGACCTTTTACCGATCAGCGAAAAATCAGTGGATTGACAATCTCAGCCTCTGTTGAATTGTATTCCGATTCAAGCCTGGTGCGGGTGATCCTTATTGATTATAAGTTGAATGAATACCTTATTTATGAAGCATATCCCTTATTGACAGAAAATGGGTCTTTTGAAATTGATCAGACCGGGGAAGAAACAGCAATATTGGATAACATTATTCCGATGAGCATCACTATTGAAACAGTGGATGCCTCCATTCATTTAAAAGAAATAGAAACAAGAGGAGAAGAATCCTTTATTGCAAAGACCAGAACCAATAAATTAGAACAACAGCAATCGGAAAAAATTAACAAAATAAATCAGTATATAGAAAGAAAAGGGCTAAAATGGATTGCCGGGGAAACATCCGTTTCATGTATGACATACCAGGAAAAAAAGAAGATGTTCGGTGGTAAAGTACCCAATTTGCAGGGTTTTGAATATTACAGGGGAGGGATATTTGTTTTGCCAGGTGTACTTGAAGAGAATGCAGATAAGGATAAGATAAAGTCCATCACTCAAGCCAAAACAGGATTTTCCTTTGTAAAGGAATTCAGCTGGCGCAACCGGCATGGGCAGAACTGGGTAACTTCCGTTAAAAACCAGGGGGGGTGCGGAAGTTGCTGGGCTTTTGCCGTTACCGGCGCAACTGAATTACTGGTGAATTTGTATTACAATCAACACCTGGATCCTGATCTTTCCGAACAGGATGTTTTATCATGCAGTGGTGCTGGTAGTTGTGCCGGTGGTAGTCCTAATGGTGCATTGACCTATATTATGGATACGGGAATTGTGAATGAAAGTTGTTTTCCCTATGCTGCCAATGACTTGCCATGTGAGAATAAATGCACTAATTCTGCTGAAATAGTAAGAATCAATTCAAAAAGCGCACATTCATCAGAAGATGAAAAAAAGAGGGAAATTATTAAAGGGGCAACTGCTGCAACTGTAGGTTTTTGGAACCATGCTATGACTTTGGTCGGATATAAAGTGTTGCAGGAAGGTGACCATATTTATCTTAATAATAACGGATCGACCTCCTGGATAACAATACTTGAAGATGACATATTAATTGGTCAGACGGCATGGTTGTTTAAGAATAGCTGGGGAAGTTATTGGGGGAATGACGGATATGTTTATGTAGTGGGTAGCATATACGTATATTCTTTGCATGGGCCGGTACATTCCGTTAATTATAATGATTCTGATATCAGATGCATTGATCAGGACAATGACGGGTATTATACCTGGGGAACGGGTCTTAAACCGGCACATTGCCCCGATTGTCCCGATGAACCTGACGGAGACGATTCTGATGAATGTATGGGACCTTTGGATGCATACGGTAATATACTCTCGGTTATTCCGCCTCCGGCAGCAGATGATGTTACCCTATGTGAAGGAGAATTTGTCCCGGATTTAACAGCATCGGGTGAAAATATCCGGTGGTATAATGATCCTCATTTATCCGGTTTGATTTATTCAGGGAGTCCTTTCCCGACAGGGCATACTGATATCGGTATATACACTTACTATGTTACTCAAAACATATCAGGGTGCGAAAGCGATCCCGATACTGTAGTACTTAGTATTCGACCTTTGCCTCCTGTTGCCGGAGATGTTAATTTATGTGGAGAACAACATACTGTTCTTTTAACTGCACAGGGAGAAAATATAAAATGGTATGCCAATCCCAGTTACTTATATGATTATCGTGACAATCATATTTATAATATGGTAACTATCAATGACCAAACCTGGATGAAGGAAAATTTGAATTTTTATACCTTATCCGGATCCTGGTATTACAACAATGATAGTATTTTGTATTCGGATGTTTATGGCCGGTTGTACAATTGGGAAACTGCAATGGATGTCTGTCCCGATGGATATCGTTTGCCTTCTGATAATGACTGGATAGATTTAGGTAAGTATCTTGGAGGAGATGAAATTGCCGGAGGAAAAATGAAAGAGGAAGGTTTTTTGCATTGGAATTCTCCAAATACCGGGGCAACCAATGAGAGTGGTTTTACAGCTTTGCCTGCTGGCAGAAAGAGTTATGATTCAGAAACGTTTTGGTTTCTTGGTGATCGTGGCGTTTTCTGGTCATCTGATTTGCAAACTGGTAATGTTGCATGGGTTCGACTTGTATTAAATGGGAACGCCGATTTACATAAAGATAATGCTTATATCAGTCATGGTTATTCCGTACGTTGTATGAGAAATATTTCTGATCCAATTGCTTCAGGTTATACCCTCAAGCCTATTTTAACAGATACCGGCACTTATGTTTACTTTGTCACCCAAACCGTCAACGATGTTGAATCGCCGGCCGACACGGTCATTCTGACCATTTATCCTGTGCCCGATGCCCCGGTTTCGGAAAACATGAGTGTTTGTGAGAATCTGGATCCGATCCAGTTGCAGGCAGAGGGAGAGAATGTGAAATGGTATGCCGATCCGGATATCGTATCCCTTGTGGATGCGAGGGACGGACAGGAATATCTGACCGTGAAGATCGGGGATCAATGGTGGATGGCTGAAAACCTGAATTACGGTATTATGATCGGTCATACAACGGAACAAACCAATAATGAGGTTGCTGAAAAATATTGTTATGATAACAGCGAAGAGAACTGTGACACCTATGGAGGTTTATACCAGTGGGATGAGGCTATGGATTATACCGGCTATGAAGTAAACAGGGGACTGTGTCCGGAAGGATGGCATATACCGACCGACAGGGAATGGAGGCAAATGGAAAATTACCTTGGAATGGAAGTATCAGAAGCACTTTCCGGAGAATGGAGAGGAACGAATGAAGGA
Source organism: Bacteroidales bacterium (assembly GCA_016935615.1). Lineage (GTDB taxonomy): Bacteria > Bacteroidota > Bacteroidia > Bacteroidales > UBA10428 > UBA10428. The sequence continues at coordinate 54,474 of JAFGQO010000052.1, read as the reverse complement.
GGCAAATTAAAAGAAGAATCGGATCTGTACTGGAAGGAACCCAATACCGGGGCAACAAATGAAAGCGGATTCACAGCATTGCCCGGGGGAACGCGTTATCTGGATAAGGAATTCTACAATATCGGTTCATGGGCTTATTTCTGGACATCTGCACTTGAACAGGAGGAATTTGCCTGGAAGAGGAATTTGCATTCTATCGAAAGCAGAATCCGGAGGATGAGTGCTGATACGAAAGAGAGTATGTCGGTCAGATGTATTAAGGATGATGTATTATTGACCGAAGGGAATGTCTATCAACCGGAAATATCAGATACGGGAACTATCAGCTATTATGTTTCTCAGAGCGTGAACGGTTGTGAAAGCAATTACAGGTCAGTTCAGCTTACAATAAAGCCTGTGCCGGATTTGCCGGTCGCTGAAAACCAGGCTGTCTGCTTTGGAGAAGAAACACCGGATATGTTTGCTCTGGGAGAAAATATCCATTGGTATTCAGATACAGCACTTACAAATTGTATATACTCGGGAAACATATTTCCTGCTACCCAAACAGAACCCGGAACGTATACCTATTATGTAACCCAATCACTTGAAGAGTGTGAAGGGGATTGTATGCCGGTCAGCCTATTCATATATTCATTGCCTGAGGTCGATCTTGGTAGCGATACAACCATAACTGATCAGGGGAGTGTTGTACTTTCCCTATTGGATAATGAATCTTATTCGTATTTGTGGAGTACCGGTTCTGACGGGTCCTGTATCGAAGTTTCCGGAAGTGTTGCAGGAGTGGGCGATCATACGTATTGGCTTATGGTAACGGATAGCAATTCATGCGAAAACTCTGATACTGTTACTGTAAGTGTGACTCATGTAAATGCCATTCCTTATTCTATGATGAACAGGTCGATAGAGATCTATCCAAATCCGGGAGTTGATATTCTTCATATACAATTGGCAGGAATGAATGACAAAAAGTTATCGATTGAGGTAATTGACAGGCTGGGGAATGTGCTGATATCAGAACAGCATTATGCAGATCCGGGGAATGAGGATCTGAAACTGAATGTTTCGGTTTTATCTCCGGGAGTATACTTCATCAGGATTTTCGCAGAAAAGATCATGATTACGAAGGGAATTGTTATCCGATAAACAGGAATAGGATATGTTTGGCTTTTTCATTTTGACAGGGTCTACACAAACTGTCAGTGTGAGTATGATCACAAAGACTAAAATCCCATTTCCTCTCCTCCGAAATCTTCTCCGTTTCGGGCAGAACGCCCGGCTCTCTTTTTCTGGTTCAGTCTGTATATGAAAGTCAGTGTGAAAATACGACCGGCACGCCGGTGTTCGTTTTCGGAGTACAAATCGGACTGGTCGATGATGTATTTGAAACGGCGGCTGTTTAAAACATCACGTACATTCAAAGTCAGTGTTCCTTTTCCTTTCAGGATATCTTTGCTTAAAGCCATGTTCAGCATGTAAAAGGCAAGTCTTTTCCCCTGGGTCGTTTCCTGTGGTGCACGGTAAAAGAATATGGTCTGGAAATCGATATTATAGGGGAGCTTTATTTTTGAGTTCATCCTGGTATGCCAGGAGTAATCTTCGCTTTCAAGGATTATTGTATCCAATCGACCATAAGTGGATGACTGAAAAAAGTTGAGATCTCCTGTAAGTGTCCACCATTTGAATACATCCACCGATACATTGGCCTCCAGACCGTATGATTGTCTTTCGGATAAGTTTACAGGAATTACATAAATAATGCCTGTAGCCGTATCCAGATCAGCGATCCGTTCAATAACACCTGACGTATGACGATAGAAAAATCCCGTATAAAAATCGAAACTTGGATTTTTCAGCAAATACCCTGCTTCCAAAGAGTGCGTGTATTCGGGCTGAAGGTTGGGATTGCCTGTCCGGATATTTCTGTCATCACTGTAACTATAAAACGGATTAAGCAGCCAGAAATGCGGACGGTTTATCCGGCGACTGTAGCTCAATTGAACAGAATTACTCTCGTTGATCTGAAAGGTTGTGTGTAAGGTTGGAAAAAAATCTGTATAAAGCCTGTTGCTTCCGTCTTCTGCGTTATCGAAATATGTTCTTACATCCGAAATTTCCATCCTGAGGCCGAGAAGAAAGGTAAACCAGCCAAAAGCATTGCCTCCCTGGGCATACAATGCATGCACATTTTCAAAATAATCAATATTGTTTGAAAATTCCGGTATTCTTACCGGGTTGCCGGCTTCATTTGTTTCTTCTACATAAAAGGGGTTTGCTATGTTTCTGAATTCACTGCGGTACCCGGTTTCAAATTGCCCTTTATTCCCAAAAGGATAAATATAATCTGCCTGTAAAAGCAGGTTCCTTTCGCTTTCTTTGTTCAGCGAATTTTGAAATATCTGTCCTCCTTCCGTAATCAATTCTTCGGTTATTTCCGATTTTTCGGTTTCAGCATCTTTGATATACTGAATCAGCGCAGTGAATTTATGATCTTCATTGCGAAACAGTTTTGTATAATTCAGGCTGAATTCCATGTCCAGTTCATCCTCATGTTCTTCATCTCTTCTATGTGAAGTGGAAAGAGGCACTTCTGACACGGTATAATCATAATACCATATATTGCTAATGGTGGGTTCATCACTGATACCCAGGAGAAATGCAGCAGTTAAAGTGTTTTTTGAATTGATCAGATAATCAAATCCTCCTCTTAACCGGTTTGAAAGGCCGGTTCTGTTCCTGCTGCGATCGACACGAGTTATATATGCTGTATCGGGCAAATTGAAATATTGATATGAATTCCCGGTTCCCGGTCTTTCATTATATCGGATATTATAGTTCAGAAAGTAATTGATCTTTTCTTTCCTGAAATTCACATTTGCTCCCAGCGAATACTCATGCGGGTAACCTGCAGTTCCTTCAAACGAACCGTTAATCCCTTTCTGCTGGTCCTTTTTAAGTACAATATTGATAATACCTGCCATTCCTTCTGCCTCGTAGCGCGCACTGGGATTGGTAATGACTTCAACTCTTTCAATCATGGTGCCCTGAAGATTTCTGAGAGCATCCGTATTTCCTGCACTGACCATTCCGGATGGTTTTCCATCAACAAGGATCTGCAGATTTTCACTGCCTCGCAAACTAACATTCCCATCCAGATCAACAGCGATCGATGGTATATTGTCAAGTATATCAAGAGCCGATTTACCTGTATTGCTCAGATCTTTTCCAACGTTAAATATTTTTTTATCGAGATGAATAACCATTTCGCTTTTTTCGGCAGTAACCGTCACTTCATCAAGAGCTGTTGCTTCCGGAGATAATTCAATAATACCTGTTTTATAGGATCTTTTTTCATCGGATACGATGATGTTTGGGATTGTGATTTTTTCATATGAAATGAACTGAACTATTGCATAATAATGCCCCGGTCCAACTTTGATCGCAAATGCACCGTCAGGGCCTGCCAGTCCTCCGGTCACCAGATTCGAATCTGCAGAATAAACAGAAATAGTAGAAAATTCAAGAGGTGAATCATTTGATTTATCAATTACCTTACCCGATATCTGATAGTTGTCCTTAGGGGATACGGTTTGTCCCGCAAGGATTTGTAATAAAACAGTCTGAAGAAACACCACGATTATAATTCTTGCGCTCATTATACTTTAAATAAATAAATATTTTTTCAAGTAGTAACCAACAATTCTGTTAAAAGTTTCATAAGTTATCTTTACAAAAGAAATCCTGTAAAAATAAGCATACTCCAACAGGAATAAATCTACAAAATTAGTATAACTGATGACCGGATTAAAAAATAATCAACAAATTGTCCGATTCCGTCAATTAATACCTGAACCATATCATTTGTTTATAATTCGCTGACAATTGACTGATCCCGATTATATAACGGCCAAACTATGGCCAGTGAAAAGAAAAGCCCATAATTCTTTGAAATAAAATAAATTTGCACAGCAAAGATAGGTTGTACTATATGTATAAACAGGTTGATGATAAAAATTAAGAACACATTGATCAGTCGTGATATAATAGACAAAAATTTCTGTTGTGATTTGGGGAAATGTCACGGAGCGTGCTGTATCAAGGGAGACGCCGGCGCTCCTTTGCAGGCAGATGAACTTGAATTGCTTCCGCGGATCATTAATAAAATCAAACCATACCTTTCGAAGGAAGGGGTGAATTCAATTGAACAACAGGGAACATTTGTTACTGATGATGAGAAAGAAACCGTTACTCCACTTATTGACGGAAATGAGTGTGCTTATGTTGTTATCGAAAATGGTATAGCCAGGTGCGGCATTGAAAAGGCATATTTTGCAGGTGCAATAAAGTTCAGAAAACCATTGTCATGTCATTTGTATCCGATACGAATCAAAAGATATGAACAATTTACAGCCGTTAATTATGATCAATGGGACATATGTGCTCCGGCAAGAGAGAAAGGGGACGAAGTGATGTTGCCAGTTTATATTTTTGCTAAGGAAGCCTTGGTAAATCGTTTCGGGGAGGAATGGTATCTTCATTTAGAAAACATTTCAAAGGAAATTAAGAACAAAGCGAACGGCTGAGTTTGCTGCATAGAAGCAAAAACCAGTGACCCGATTCATTCTGCTCTTTCTGTTTCATTTCTTTCATCGGATCACTGGTTCATTATTAACATAACCCTAACCTATGGAATTGAGAAAAATATCTGACTAATAATTGATTGTCCTTCTTTTATTCCAAAAATCAATGTATTTTCTCTGAGTTACAATGCCAACAGGTCCTTCATAAATTCCGCCGGCTCCTTGTCCGTCATAGACACGAACGGCAATGCTGTTTTTCTCGTTTTTCTTTAGACTATTGGTAGGTATAAAGTAACCTCTAAAGGCTTTGTATTGTTCTCCTGTATATACTTTTTTATTGATTTGACTATTGAGTTCTCCTGTACCGGCAACCAACTTACCATTTATGTAAACCTGATCAAGGTCATCTATTTTTCCGAGTATAAGCACAATAGTCTCTTCTGAAAAGGTTCCTTTGTAATAAAAGGTTTTTCTATACCACGAATAACCGTCATAATCTCTATACCCCTGATCTTCCCATTTGGCAGGTACAAATATTTCATCCCATTTGGAATCGTTAAAACCCGCTTCTTTCCAACTAAAATCATCGCCCGGTTTAAATTTCCATATTCCCTGAAGGTTGATGTCCATCTGGACATCAAACATATTCACATAAATGCCAATTTCGCCTTTCACTATACCTCCATACTGGTATGAATCATACACTTTAACGGCAATAGTATTTTTTCCTCCGAAGTTCAAATACTCTTCAGGTATATAATACACTCTGTTGGCATTATAAGCAGTAATATAAGATGGTGGGAATGATCCCGTTGAGCCTATTTTATGGCCGTTAAAATAAGTTTCATCAACATCATCAACATAACCAAGATTCAAATAAAGAGTTTTTCCCTTATGCTCATTGGATAATGCAAATGATTTTCTGTAAAAACCAAAACCGTTGTATCCATAGAATCCCTGATCTTCCCAGGCAGAAGGCACATGAATAGTTGTCCAGCTGTTATCATCATATCCCGGCACAATCCATTCTTTCCGTTCACCAATTGAATACTTCCACTGACCCTTTAAGTCTATGATCTTAATCAGATCATTTTGTGATGCAAACAAAAATGAACCAAACAACAATGTTAATAAAGTGCATACTAACTTCTTTCTTTTCTCTGTTTTCATAATATAATCCTCCACCAAATAAAGCTAATCAATAAATAATTCGTCAATCACGTAATCCCAGAATGATTGATTTTCATGATGTTTTCGTCTATATTGCTTGTAATTTGGTTCTGTCATTATACCAAGGGGACCCTCATAAATTCCTCCTCGCCATTTCACATCATATACTCTGATAGAGAGTACGTTTATACCGTTTTTATGAATTGCATTTTCAGGAATTTTATATATTCTCCTTGCATTGTATTCCCATCCCCGTCTCTTGTATTCACCGTCTTTATCAAGATGAAACACACTTCCTATTAATGTACCGTTAAGGTATACATAGTCATAATCATCAATTTTTCCCAGTGACAGGTAAATTTCTCCGTTCCGGAGTTCTGGAGGAAGCTTGAATTCTTTTCTGTACCATGCATATCCGTCATAATCCTCATACCCTTCATTTTCCCACTCAGAAGGCACATTTATCTCTTCCCAGGTATCATCGTTGAAATTTTCTGATTTCCATTGCTTGTTATCTCCCAAGTGAAATTTCCATTTGTCAGAAAGGACAAAATCAAGGTATTCATAATCTTCATCAATATATATTCCAACAGGCTGATCAATAATGCCTCCTTCAAGGTATTCGTCATATACCCGTATTGCAATGAAATTTTTCTGATTGAACTTAATTATTTCCCGGGGAATATGGTATTTTCTTTTCTGGTTGTATGCTGTACGATAATGAGGCGGAAAATCACCGCTTTTAGCCAACAAATGGCCGTTAAAATAGATTTCATTTGCATCATCAATCCTTCCGGAAACAAAATATATCGGAACATTTTCATCAATGGGATGTATTGTAAATTCTTTTCTATACCATGCAAATCCATTGTATTCATTAAAACCTTGATTTTCCCATTTATCTGGAACTTTTATGTTCTCCCAACCGGAATCGTTGTATTCAGGGTATGCCCATTCCGGAAAGTCACCAATTGAAAATTTCCAGTATCCGGCAAGTTGTACCACTTTTCTTAAATCTTCTGCTGACAGATTGTTAGGAAGTAACAATACAGATATTGAGAACAGAAGGGAAAAGTATATTCTATTGAATGATATTAATTTTTTCATTATACGATCACTTTATAAATCAACAAGAAATTCATATCAAAGATTATTTTTTTATCAGTAACAGTGTATTCATTCCCGGAAAACAATGTTGGCAAATGATCCTTATCATCAATCAAAATTGATCGCGGTTCAAAGGTATTTTTCATTATCGGATTCAAATACTCGGATTGTAAGAAATTCACAATATCAGGAATTGTGTCAATTTTAACAAGAAGCGTAAGACTCATAATTTCCGGATCATAGATTTCCAGGTATAAGATACTTGATTGAGTCGACAATATGTTCCGGTCAATCAATAATTTATCAAGACCTGATCGTATGTTTACATGATTGGCCATTGTAAAATGATTTGCAGAACATAATAACAGTATTAACAGAATGGTCCGGAGTTTCATGATCATTTTATTTTCTGGTTCGAGTTCATTACAATTATTTTGCATAAACAAAAGTACGCTGTACACAAAGGTGCTGTGTCATAGCCAGGTAAAAGAATGTCATGAAATGTCATGAAAATGTAAATAATTGCCTTATTAAGCTAAAAACTCCTTCAATCAACTAATTAACAATTACTTATTTCATAAGCAGACAGGCAGGTTTGTTTTACAGGCATAAATTTCCTCAATTATCGACGAAAAAATTATTTTATATAATTATAAATATCTAATTTAATAGTACGCCATAATGACTACTAAAATAGAATTTGGGATGAAGTCAGGAGCATTGAAGATTATGGTACTGAACACCTTTAAGTCAGTATTCATTCTTCTTTTTATACATAATACCTACACCGGTTATTCAAAAGATCTGAATTTGAATTTTTCACATCTGACTTCTCAGGAAGGTTTGTCAAATAACACGATTCATTGTATATATCAGGATAGCAAAGGATTTTTGTGGATTGGCACAAGTGATGGATTGAATTTATTCAATGGCTACGAATTTGAGATATTCAAATACAATGCACAGGATACATCGAGTCTGTCAAGCAATTCTGTATTTGGAATTCTGGAGGATTCAAAAGGTCGTTTATGGATAGCCGGTAGCACGGGCATTGATATTTTTGACTGGCAAACTATTTCGTTCAAACATATTCCATTTGTTGACGAATTCAATCCTTCTGCTTATCAGAGTTATACAAGGGCAATTATTGAGGATAAAGAAGGCAATATAATTATTGCCAATACAACCGGAGTATTTGTATATGATACCTTGAAATGTGGTTTTGTTCGTTTCTTAAAAGATATTCCCAATTTCGGGGCTCTCGGGCAAGAAGGGATCAGAGCTTTATTGATAGATAAAAATGAGAGGATCTGGATAGGATCCATAGGTTATGGATTGTATTGTTATGATCTTAAACTCAAAGAAGCATTCACGTACCGGCTTAGAAAAGCAGGTGTTGATATCAATGAAAGAACTTACACAATTGCCGAAGATTCAAAAGACGATATCTGGATAGGCACTGACAATGGGATCTATATTGTGAAGTCAGATCTTTCGGAAGTCAGAACCTTTAAAGGTTCAAAAGGTCTGAGTTCGAACAATATAAGACACATTTATGTAGAAAACGATCAGAGGATCTGGATAGGTACTATCGATGGTGGATTATGCCTTTATGATGAATCCACAAACAGTTTTTCTTGTTATCAGTCGAATGAATCAAATATTTACAGCCTCAACAACAATTCAGTTCAATCAATATGGAAAGACAGACAGGGAATTTTGTGGGTGGGGACTATTCAGGGAGGAGTGAATTATTCACCCATAGATTATGGATTAAGATTTAAGCTTATAACCAGCGAAAAAGGGAATAGCAATTCGCTGATTTATGATGCAGTAAGTGCTTTGTATGAAGATAAAGAAGGGAATATATGGATTGGAACAGATGGTGGGGGACTTGACTATTATAATCGAAAAGCAAAAACTTTCAGACATTATAGATATATACCTGGCGGAGCCAATACTATCAGTGGAAATTCAATACTGGCCATTACAGAAGATAGCAGGGGGAATATATGGATAGGAGGATATTTGTTTGGCATCAATATAATTGACCGGGTTTCTGGGGGAATAGTAAATCTTAAAAACGATCCCGATAATCCTAATAGTTTAAGCAGTGATGATGTCAGGGATATTTTAATTTCAAACGATACAACTGTATGGATTGCAACAAATGGCGGTGGGGTTGACAGATACAATCCGCAAACCGGTATTTTTTATCATTACAGGCAGGGACCTGATAATTCCATAGTAAATAATTGGTGTATTAAACTATTCAAGGATAGTTATGGTATATTGTGGATTGGCACATATGACGGATTAAGTATTTATGACCAGAAAACTGACAGATTTAATAATTATTCACATACTGATAAGGCTGGTAGTTTAAGCAATAGCTGGGTATATGCATTTGCCGAAGATAAATCGGGAGATGTTTGGATAGGAACAGCAAACGGCTTGAATCATTTTCACAGAGAAACGCAGGTATTTACCCCGGTTTATTCATCAATTGGTTTTCTCAATGAAGTAATTAATGGCATTTTAATAGATGATCATGAGAATCTGTGGCTGAGTACAAATAATGGAATATCAAAATTTAATCCTACAAATTCAACGGTTAAAAAATATGATGTTTTTGATGGTTTGCAAGGCAATCAGTTTATTCATGGATCATATTTAAAAACAAATACTGGTGAAATGTTTTTCGGAGGTCTGGATGGGCTGAATTATTTTTATCCCGACAGTATTAAGGACAATCAGTTTAAACCGGAAGTATATTTAACAGATTTTTTACTATTTTTTGAACCTGCCAATGTAAATATTCCTGGTTCTCCTTTATCAAAATCGATCACAGTATCAGATAAAATAGTATTAACCCATAAACAATCAGTCATTACTTTTAAATATGCAGCACTGAACTATTTCAGTCCGGAAAAGAACCAGTATCAATACATACTGGAAGGCTCTGAAAAAGAATGGAATAATGTAGGAACCAGAAGAGAAGCAACATATACCAATTTAAATCCGGGAAAATATATTTTTAAAGTTAAGGCCTCTAATAATGACGGGATTTGGAATGAGCAGGCCACTTCATTACGATTGATCATTCTTCCTCCCTGGTGGAAAACACTCTTTTTTAAAATTTTGATTGTTTTAATAATCACTTCAGCAATTGTCGGCTATTATTTTTTCAGGATCAGTTCACTTAAAAAGCAACAACGAAAGCTCGAAGAATTGGTAGAGAGCAGAACCAAAGAAATAAAGGCAACAAATAGTATACTCGCGCAACAAACGGAAGAATTAAGCGAATCAAATACGCTTCTGGAAGAAAGGCAACAGATGATTGAAGAACAAACCGAAGAACTGGTATCTCAGAAAGAAGAGTTGGAAAGAGTAAATGAAAATCTAAAAGAATTGAATTTAACAAAAGATAAATTCTTTTCCATCATTGCACACGATTTAAAGAATCCTTTTAATACTATTCTTGGATTTGCAGAACTCCTGGATAAGAATTATGACCGTTTGAGTGAAGACAAAAGACGTTCTTTCTCTAAAGCAATTCATGATTCATCGGAAAATGTATACAATCTGCTGGAGAATTTACTTCATTGGGCAAGATCACAAACAGATAGTGTAAAAATTGCTCCTGTAGCATTTACAATCAATGATCTTATTGAGGAAAACATTGAATTATTGAAAGAGATGTTCAACAAAAAGAATATTAATATTCGCTTTGAAAGTGATGGAAAGTTGAATGTATTTGCAGACAGAAATATGGTAAATACAGTAATTCGTAATTTATTGACAAACGCAGTTAAATTCACCAATGAAAAAGGGGAAGTGATCATAAGCTTAAGAAAAGAAGAAAATAAGGTTTTATTGGAAGTTAAGGACAATGGCATTGGTATCTCCGAAGAAGATAAAACAAAGTTGTTTGAAATTGACGGACATATTTTAAGAGAAGGTACTTCAGGTGAACTTGGAACAGGTCTTGGTTTGATTCTATGTAAGGAATATATTGAAAAGAACAAAGGAAAAATATCTGTTGAAAGTAAAGTAGAAAAAGGAAGCATGTTTCAAATTATACTGCCAACAGCTACCTGATAGTTCATTTATATCAGCATCTTATATCCAATACCATGGACTGTCAGAATAATTTTCGGATGATTTGGATCAGATTCAATTTTTTGCCTGAGTTTCAAAATAAAATTATCTACGGTACGGGTAGTAATTTCATAATTTATTCCCCAAACTTCACTCATAAGATCATCGCGGTGTACAGTCAAATTTGCATGTGCATAAAGATAATGCAGTATTTCAAACTCTTTATGAGACATTTTTACCGGTTTGTTGTTATCAAAAGATTCAAAATTTTTAAAATTTACAGATAACTTCCCGATTTTAACCATCCGATCCTGATCTGCAATGGTTTGTGGTTTCTCGGTTCTGCGTAATATAGCTTTTATTCTCGCAAGAAGTTCTCTCAGACTAAATGGTTTGGTTATATAATCATCTGCTCCAAGTTCAAGTCCTAAAACTTTATCAATTTCTTCTCCTTTGGCAGTAAGTAGAATAATGGGAGTTGCTATACCTTCTTTTCTTACTGTTTTGCAAATATCAAAACCTGAAATTTCGGGTAACATAACATCCAGCAGAACTAAATTATATGTGTTATTGAGTATTTTATCCAAACCCGTTTTTCCTTCACCGGCAATATCTATTTCGTATCCTTCAAATTCAAGATTATCTTTTAGCCCTTGGAGCATATGTTTTTCATCTTCTACAATCAGAATTTTTATCATGACGTAAGAATTTATTGAATCGGGAATAATAATTTAAAAATTGTTCCTTCACCTTTCTTGCTTTTCACCTCAATTTTACCACCATGTGAATCCATAATATGTTTTACAATTGTAAGACCCAGACCTGACCCTTTTGCTTTTAGAGCAAGATTCTTTTCGGTTACCCTATAAAATTTATCAAAAATATGTTTTAATTCTTTTTCTGAAATACCAATTCCTTTATCGGATATGATAATATAAGCCCAGGATTTATCAAAAGCGGTGCTAATTTCAATATATTTTTTATCCATACTGTATTTTATGGCATTGTCAATAATGTTGATAATGACATCCGTCACAGCATCTGCATCCACCTGAATTTCAGGTAATTTTGCTGAACAATTGGTTTTGTATTTAAATCCCTGGACTTCAAGATTATGTTTAAAGGTTTTCACAACATCAAGCACAATATCATTGATGTTCACCAATGAAAATTTATATACTTTTTTTCCGCTTTCTATTTGTGAAAAATTCAGTATTTTATTTACAATACCAGATAAGCGTTGTGTTTCCTGAAAAATAATAGTATAATACTCTTTCACTTTCTCCTTTGATTCAATACGTCCAAGTTCAAGGGTTTCAATATACATGCTGATAAGAGCCAGAGGAGTTCTGATTTCATGCGAAACATTTGATACAAAATCAGATTTTAATTGTGAAAGTTCCAAATGTTTTTTAACATTTCTGAATATAAGCCATAATCCGAGTATAAGACCAAAATCAACAATACCGATCAGGATTAAATCTTTCTCAGACCTTGACTTGACCAGATCATTAATCGTTTCGTTCTTTAGTTCAATTCCAAGACTATAGTGAGGCATAAGCCAGAATCTTTTTTTCTGGTTTACTTCTCTTATTTGGAATTGTTTATCAGAGGAATAAATGATTGAATCACTTTCTTCAAAAAATGCAGAAATTGCAAATTCATTCTGAGCTATTTCCTGAATTTTAGGGTCCAGAACTTCGTTGATAAATCTCACCGGATTAAAGACAATGGCATTGTATAAAAAAGTATTGTCCTGTTGAAATGCAAATACAACCAATTGATCAGTCGTGTCATTCAATGTGAAAGTCTCCAGTTTTCTATAGCCGCCCTGCAAATAAGTATTTAAGTTCTTTAATACGGAATCATTTTCAATCAATAACTCTTGCATCGATTTGCCGAAAGAAGAATTGCTTATAAGCGTGGGAACCGACAGAACGATTTGATTGTCTGAGTTAAATTGCATCACTTTGCTTGCGGAAGATGTGGTATAAATAAAATCCAGCAAGGCTTCGGTTTTGTTGTTCTTTTTTGAACTGAGGATCAACTCCAGTCTGTTAGCCCAACTGCTTATGACATCTTCAGAGTATTGATTTACAGAATATAATATTGCATCCAGCTGGTTATTATAAATGGTTTCAATAACTTGTTCATTGCTTCGAAGTGAGCCAATTTCATAGATGGAAAAAATTATTGTGGGAAGAAATATGATTACAAACAATATTAATATGGTACTCTTGAGTGTACGATTCATGAGTGGAAATTAAGCAAAATAAAAATAGAAATTTTTATCTTCTAATGGAAATAGTACAGGCAATTATAAAGAATACACAGAACATTGGGCTATTTTTGGTAATGATTCTGCAAAATTCGAATACAATGCATGGGAAATGGATACTATTGCGGGTTATATAGAAAAACATAAAGAACGATTTCTGGATGAGCTCTTTGGATTGATACGAATTCCTTCTGTAAGTGCAGATAAAGAAAATGGACATGTTATGATGGCAGCATGCGAATATATCAGAGACAATCTGTTAAAATCAGGTGCTGACAGAAGTGAGATCATGTTGACTCAGGGGTGGCCTATTATTTATGCAGAAAAAATAGTTCATACTTCTTTACCGACAATACTGGTTTATGGTCATTATGATGTACAGCCTCCTGATCCGCTGGATGAATGGGAATCTGAGCCTTTTGTTCCTGTAGTCAGGGATGAAAAAATTTATGCAAGAGGTGCAGATGATGATAAAGGCCAATTGTTCATGCAGTTAAAAGCATTTGAATACCTTGTCGCAGAACAAAAACTCCCGTGCAATGTGAAGTTTCTCATTGAAGGGGAGGAAGAAATTGGCTCTTCGGCGATAATAACTTTTTGTAAACAAAATGTCCGACTTCTTTCGGCCGATGTTATCCTTGTGTCAGACACAACAATACTTTCATTGAATAACCCAACCCTGACTGTTGGTTTGCGCGGAATAGCATATTTTGAGATCACTGTTACAGGACCGAAACGAGATCTGCATTCCGGATTGTATGGAGGAACAATTCATAATCCCGCAAATGTTCTGGCCGATATTATTTCAGGATTAATAGATAAGGATGGGAGAATTACGATTCCGGGATTTTATGATTCGGTAAAGGAAATTGACACGGAGGAACGGACACTTTTAAACAATGTCCCGATTGATGAAGAGGCATTGAAAAACAATATTGGCATATCTGATTTTTTTGGTGAAAAAGATTTCAGTGTCATTGATCGTCTGGGGATCAGACCAACACTTGATGTTTGTGGAATCTGGGGAGGGTATATCAATGAAGGAGCAAAAACTATTCTTCCGGCAAAAGCTTCGGCCAAAATTTCAATGAGGCTTGTTCCGGATCAGGATCCCGGGGAAATAGAAAATAGTTTTAAAAGTTATCTTCTTGGTCTCAATATACCGGGCATAAGTATAGCTGTTAATTTTTTACATGGAGGCAATGCATATGTTGTGCCATGGCATTCCTGTGAAGTGCAAGCAGCTGTTATGGCTATGGAAAAAACATTGGGGAAAAAGGCACTGCCGGTTCGCAGTGGGGGAAGTATTCCGATTGTTGCAGATTTTGAAAAAATATTAGGAATGAAGGTTGTTCTTCTTGGTTTTGGTCTTGAAACTGATGCAATACACTCTCCAAATGAGAATTTCCCGCTGAATAATTTTTATAAAGGGATAGAGACAATCCCATGGTTTTATCATTTCTATACAGAATTCAAAAAGAAAATGTGAGTTATTTTATTTTTAGGGGGGGGCATTGAAATATTGTTATTTTGTGTGAACTGTTATTTAAAAAAACAGGGGTTCAATATGATAATAAGTTATCTTTGCCGCTAAGATACTTATACATTAAAATCAATATTTATGGCTATTATCAGATTTCAGGCAGTTCATAATGCAAATAGCAGAAAACCGGTCTATATAGAGGCTCCGTCAAAGAAGACATCCGATTATTTCGGAATACATGTTTTTGATAAGGTTAAAATGCAACGGTACTTATCACAGGAAGCATATGAAGGGGTGGCAGAGTGTATTGAAAAGGGACATACAATTGACAGAAAACTTGCTGATAAGGTTGCCAGCGGCATGAAATCATGGGCGCTTGAAATGGGGGCAACCCATTTTTCTCACTGGTTTCATCCGCTCACTGATGGCACGGCTGAGAAACATGATGCATTTATAGAATATACGGAATTTGGCGGAGTCGTTGAAAAATTTTCAGGACAGCATCTGGCACAACAGGAACCGGATGCAAGCAGTTTCCCGAGCGGTGGTATTCGTAATACTTTTGAAGCAAGAGGCTATACGGCATGGGATCCTTCCTCTCCGGCATATATTGTTGCAAATACATTAAGTATACCCACGGTATTTGTATCCTATACGGGTGAAGCTCTTGACCATAAAACCCCTTTATTAAAGGCACTGGCTGTCATTGATAAAGCCTCTGTAGATGTTTGTGAATATTTTGATAAAAATGTTACAAAAGTCTATGCGACACTCGGAGTTGAACAGGAATATTTCCTTGTCGATGAGGCACTATATTTTGCCAGGCCTGATCTTGTAATGACTGATCGTACATTGGTGGGTCATGCTTCAGAAAAAGATCAACAACTTGATGATCATTATTTTTCATCCATTCCTGAGCGTGTAAGCGGGTTTATGAAAGAATTTGAGATTGAAGCCTATAAGCTTGGAATACCTTTGCGAACCAGACACAATGAGGTTGCACCTAATCAATACGAGGCAGCTCCGGTATTTGAAGAATGCAATCTGGCGGTTGATCATAATATTCTGCTGATGGATATTATGAAAAGAATAGCCAGGCGTCATCATTTTATTGTGTTGTTTCATGAAAAGCCTTACAAAGGAATTAATGGGTCAGGAAAACATAACAACTGGTCGCTGATGACCAATACCGGAGTGAATCTTTTATCACCCGGGAAAAAACCAAAAACAAACATGCAATTCTTAAGTTTTTTGGTTTGCACCTTAAAAGCAGTATATACTCATCAGGATTTGTTAAGGGCCAGTATTGTGTCAGCAGGAAATGCATTAAGATTGGGAGGAAATGAGGCTCCGCCCATGATCATGTCTGTGTTTGTTGGCAATAAAATATCCGGTATGCTCGATGAATTGGAAGTTAGGGTTACAACTAAAAAAATGACCCCGGATGAAAAGACAGAACTAAAATTAGACGTTGGTAAAATCCCTGAAATATTACTTGATAATACCGACAGAAATCGTACTTCTCCATTTGCGTTCACAGGCAACCGTTTTGAATTCAGAGCTGTTGGTGCTTCAGTGAATTGCGCTGCCCCCATGACTGTGTTAAACACTGCCGTTGCCCACCAACTGGTTCAGTTCAAAAAGGACATAGATGAATTGATAAATAAAGGAGTTAAAAAAGATGAGGCAATATTTCAGGTAATAAGAAAATACATCATTGAATCGAAAAATGTGCGTTTTGAGGGGAACAGCTATAGTGAAGAATGGCAAAAAGAAGCGGCGAAGAGGGGACTTACTAATGTTACCAGTGTCATTGAATCGCTTGATGCGTATCTCTCAACAAAATCAAAACGGTTGTTCAAATCACAAAAAGTCATGAATGAGAAGGAACTTGAGGGGCGAACCGATGTGCGGTATGACAATTTCACCAAGAAAATTCAGATAGAATCAAGGGTGATCGGAGATATTGCTTTAAGCCAGATTATTCCGATTGCAATTGATTACCAGACTCAATTGATGAATAATATAAAAGGATTAAAAGAAACATTCGGCCAAAGTGAATTTCAGAATTTATCAGTTGCCAGAAAAGAATTGGTGTTAACAATTTCTGAACATATCTCAACAATCAAAGCTAAGGTGAATGAAATGACTGAAGCACGAAAAAATGCAAATGTTATCATCAATGCCAGAGAAAAGGCAAATCAGTATTCTTTAACGGTCCTTCCTTTTATAGAGGATATTCGTTATCATATTGATAAACTTGAGCAGATTGTGGATAATGAGATCTGGCCTCTACCAAAATATCGCGAATTGCTTTTCAGCAGATGAAAAAAGAGGTTGTCCAAAGAGTCTTTGTGCGGCTTTGTGTCTTCCCTGCCTGGCCGGTTTACCAGCCTGTGGCTGGCAGGCAGGTTTACGCAACTTTCCGCGAGCGCTGAAGCTACTCTGCAGAGGCACTGTTGTATAACTTAAATTACTGTTACACAGAGATTCACAGAGCAGACAAGAAGTTACACAAAGTAAAAATTTATTCTTTATATAGTTACATTTACTTTTTAGACAACCTCTTTTTTGTTCTCAGAGAATTTCTGATTATTTTAAAGCCTTCTTTGTTGTCTTAATAATGACTGAAGCCACTTTGTACGGATCAGCATTTGAAGCTGGTCTCCTGTCTTCCAGTCTTCCTTTCCATCCGTTTTCAACCGTGCTGACAGGAATACGGATTGAAGCACCTCTGTCAGAAACTCCGAAGCTAAATTTGTCTATCGATTGTGTTTCATGAAGGCCTGTTAATCTTTTGTCATTGTCGGCTCCGTAAACAGCGATGTGTTCCGGTATATGTTTTTCAAATTCTTTACAGATTTTCTCGAAAGTCTCTTTGTTCCCCGCGTTTCTCATCGCTCCGTTAGAAAAATTGGCATGCATGCCCGAACCATTCCAGTCGCCATCTACCGGTTTTGGATGAAGATTTATGCGAACACCGTATTTTTCTCCAACCCGCTCTGCAATATAGCGTGCAACCCACGTTTGATCACCGGCTGCTTTTGCTCCTTTTGCAAAGATCTGATACTCCCACTGTCCTTTCATGACTTCAGCATTGATTCCTTCGATATTAATGCCGGCATGTATGCAATTATCAAGATGTTCTTCCACGATATTCCTGCCAATATTGTACTCGGCACCCACAGAACAATAAAAAGGTCCCTGTGGAGGAGGATAATAACCCGGAGCAGGGAAACCAAGCGGTGTATGATGATCAAGATCCCATAAAACATACTCCTGTTCAAAACCAAACCAAAAATCATCATCGTCATCATCAATTGTAGCCCTTCCGTTTGAAGGATGCGGAGTACCGTCGGCATTCAATACTTCTGTCATAACAAACCATCCGTCTTTTCTGGCAGGATCGGAAAACAGTGCAACCGGTTTCAATAAACAATCGGAATTGTTGCCGGCAGCTTGTTTTGTTGATGATCCATCGAATGACCAGATCGGGCAACCATCAAGTTTGCCATTAAAATCTGAGACAACAAGTGTTTTGCTGCGCATGGTCTGTGTTGGCCTGTAGCCATCCAGCCAAATGTATTCGAGTTTTGCTTTCATATTATAGCTATTAAAAGTTAATGATTGAACGCTTTCTTTTCTAATGGCAAATATATTAAGAAAAAACAAAAAAATGTATTATTATGTTAATAACTATCAAAAAAATAAGGGTATACATCAAAAAATATAATAAATATATACAATACCCCTATTAATATGTAGGGTAGTGACAATAATGTGTATTAATTAAAACAAGGCTATTTATTAAAAATATACCTGTATTTTTGTTGCATGCAAGGTAAAATCATCTGAACAGTTTGGCGGATTTGACAAATCATAACAAGATCGGTTAAAAAATGCTGTCCTGAAAGTTGAAAATTCGCCACCAAGGCACTAATTCATGAAATGCTCATAAAGTTATATATAATTGAATATCAGAGTTTTGTGAATTCTTTGAGCCTTCGAGCCTTTGTGGCTATATTAAAATATTTACCTTTTGAGACAATCCCTAATATGAAAAGAAGAATCTGGCGGATACTGCTGGTTATTTCCAGGAAGTCTGTCTGCGATACTTAGACTGCATCTTCCCGGAAGATTCCTTAATCCTTATATCAAACCCGGATTAAGATCTGCTTTTTACCAAATTCCAGATACTTATAAAACCAAGATAAACAGAAATAATAAAGAGAAATACAATACCGGTTCTGACATTGAAATTTTCTGTAAAGATACCCATTAGTAACGGGAATACTGCACCACCTGAAATTGCCATTATCATTAATGCAGAGATCCCGTTTGATTGCCCGGGATATTTTTCGATGCTCAAAGAAAAAATAAGCGGGAAAATATTTGCAGAACCAGCTGCAGTTATAACAATTCCAATACCTGCCAATAAAGCTGTAGTACTCAATATCAGCAGGAGCAATCCGGCCAGTGTAACAATTGCCGAGATCAATAGAAAATAAGAGGCAGAAAGCTTTTTTAACAGAATTGCTCCCAGGAACCTGGAAGCCATCAATGCAATGAAATACAAGCTGATTCCTTTGATCGCTTCTTCATGCGTAAGGTTAAATTGCTTCAGCAAACTGGGAATACCGGTATTCATTCCTACGTCAAGACCGACCACAATAAAAATACCAATCACCATAAGCGAAATGTAAATATTGCCAAACAACTTAAAACTTGAACTGAAACTTGCAGGTTGTTCTTTTTTATGACTTTCTGCAATGGGAGTAAAGTAAAGCCATATTCCGGACAATATTGAAAGGCAACCATATACAATAAAAATAAATTTCCAGTCTCCACATATCCTTACAAAGAAAACTGCAATTATAGGGCCCAGAAATGCAGCAATGGCTTTGATAAACTGGCAGAGGGACATATTGCTTGAATAACTTCCCTTTGAAGATACTTCATACAAGAGCGGATTGAGTGATACCTGAATAACTGTATTGCCGATACCCATCAGTGCCAGACCGATCATAAGAATATAGTAGTTATAAATTATAAATGGGACCAACATGGCGAAAGTAGTAACCAGTAAGGAGGCAATTACCATGGTCTTTTTACCGAATTTATCCTGTAATATACCTGTGGGAATGGAAAAGATAAAGAACCAGATAAAGATCATTGAGGTAAGAAACTGCATGGTCGATTCCGTCAGTTCAAAATCTTTGGAAGCATAATTAACGGCTGTTCCGACAATATCGACAAATCCCATACAGTAAAAAGCAACGAAGACAGGCAATACTTTCAGAAAGTTTCTCATTGGTAAAACGAATTACGGGTTTAAAATATCATTCAGTGAGATCATTTTCAGTTTGTTCACATCAAGTTCAGTATCCTTATTAACAAAGCAACTTACAATTACTTTTTCACCTGGCAGCAGGTTGAAATAATTGTCTGAGAAATGTATGTCCTCATTCTCATAATACAGGAAGAGATTACGGACCAGTTGATTGCTTTTCAATTCAACATGAATGGTTTCTCCTTTTTTATGAACAGTACAATCAATGTTGGATTCTGGCAAGTTCAAATTCTTTGGCACTTCAAAAAAATACAACTCTTGTGCAATGACTTTGTCATTCTTAAGCAATCGGGCTTCGAGAAAGATATCCCGTAAGTTAAAATGATCAGCAATGGACTTCTTGGCAATTGTTGCCGCAATGATTGATTTTTCCGGGGCAAGTTCTGATTCAACTGCGTTCTCTTCAAGAATTTCCCCTTTAAAATTTCTGATTCTGTAGCTAAGTATAACAGCCTCTTTTTCATAATTGTCATTACTCACTGAAATGATAACATTTTTATTATCCGGGATGAAAGCAATGATAACGGGTTGAAAAGCTTTTTTTACATAATAATGCAAGGCTTTCCATGATAAGTAATAATCAATACTGGACCACGATGCTGCGGGCCAGCAATCATTAAGTTGCCAATATAAGGTACCCATACAATAGGGTTTGTGTGCTCTGTGAGCATGTATTGCCTGCTTAATGCCTTCAGCCTGCAATACCTGACCCAGGTACAAAAGTTTATTAAATTCTTCCGGCACAGGGTACAGGTCTTCCATATACTTCACAATCAGCGCATTGCCTTTTCCACTTCGTTGGTGTGAAAGCATAACATCTGATTCAATATCCCGGTCTTCGGGTTTTGTAAACTTCTTAATACTGGTCATTGAAGGGAAAGATTGAAATCCATATTCACTCATAAACCGACCCACGTGATCATAAAATGCACTGAACGGTAATTTTCCGTGCCAGACCCCCCAGAAGTGCTGATCGCCTGAAGTACTTTCGTAGCTGGCATGAACACCCCAGTCTGCCTGCGGAGAGGAAGGCCAGTAAGCAAGGATACCATCATAAAGCTCAACTACTTTAGGTAGTATTTTATGAAAAAGAGTATCATAACTGTGCCAGATCTCCTTTCGTTGTTTTTCCGAATATTTTTCTTTCCAGTGCCAGCCACAATTAGGAACTCCTTCGCACCATGCGGCATCTATCTCGTTGTTTCCGCACCACAGAGCCAGGGAAGCATGATTGCGTAACCGTTTGACATTGTCAATGGCTTCCTGTCTCACATTTTCCAGAAAATCATCATCTCCGGGATACATGCTGCAGGCAAACACAAAGTCCTGCCAGATCATAAGTCCGTATTTATCACACAGGTCGTAGAAAATATCATTTTCATAAATTCCACCACCCCATACACGTATCATGTTCATGTTCGCTTCAGCAGCAGAGCCGATTATATTTTCGTATTTGTCTTTTGTAACTCTGCTGAGAAAATTGTCATTTGGGATATAATTTGCTCCCTTGGCAAAGACATTCTTACCATTCACTCTGAAATAAAAGCTTTTGCCAAGGGAATCAGGCTCTCTGACAAGTTCAATTTCACGCAAACCTATTTTATTGGACAAAGTATCAATTATGGTATCATTTTTTGAGAGAATTGTTTTGAATGTGTACAGATATTGTTTGCCCATTCCGTTTGGCCACCACAATTCAGGATCTTTAATCAGAAATGGCAGCATAACTTCATGAATGCCTTCTTCAAAACTGAATGATGAAGTCATAAACGATCTATTATTTCCGGATTCAATGTCTATTTTATATCTGCCCGGTTTGGTGGCATGAATTACTACCAGGGCATCAACATTCGCTTCCTCTTTTGAAACGTAAACCTGTTTAAAATGAACAGTTTGTATTTCGGAATGATTTGTAAGAATAAGTTTTACAGGTCTCCATATCCCTGAAGTAACAAATCTAGGTCCCCAGTCCCATCCAAAATGATAAGGTGCCTTTCTTGTGAAAACACTCACTTTTTTATTTTCCAGGCCTCCGATTTCAGATTGATCATTAACTGCAGGAAGTCCGTAACCCAGTTTATTTAGTTTTTCCAGGCCAATATCAATAGCGGAACAGAATTCGATTCTAAGATGATTTTTACCTTCAACCACATACTCTTTGACATCTTTTCGCCACGTACGGAACATATTGTCAGTTTCGAGGATTAACTGGTCATTCAGGAATACTTTTGCATACGTATCAAGACCTTCAAATAAAAGGTAGATTTGTTTCTTATTGATCTGGTTATGATCCAGTATAAAGTTGCATGAGTAGATCCAGTCTTCCTTATCGATCCATTGCAAATCTTTTTCATTGTTCCTGTAAAACGGGTCATTTATTTTTTTGTTATATATGAGGTCGGTATGAACGCAACCGGGCACTTCAGCGGGTAACCAGGAGGTGTCTCCTTTCATTTGAAAATTCCAGTCCTTGTTTAAATTGATGATTGTTTTTACATCGTGAGGATTCATTTTATCACAGGAGTGCACAAGTGTTGCACTCACTATGATTAAAGCAATGCAGACGAACTCAATTTTTTTCATTTTCGTAGGTTCTATGATTTAAGTTTTTTTATTCTGTGCAGTATTTCAAGACAGGCTCTGGCATTGTGATAAGGACATTTCCAGAATCCTGCTTTTTCATGGCTTGTTATTGGTTTTCCTTCCAGATCAACACGGAAAAACCATTCGCCATGCTTTTTATCTACAAAATGCTCTTCAATAAAATGAGCAATGGAAAATGCATAATCAAGATATGCATTCTTATCCGCAATTACAAAAGCATTCAAAAAACCGACAACAGCTTCTGCCTGTGCCCACCACTCAAATTCATGATCTTTATGCCTGCCTGATCTGTCATCCTCGTATAAGAGTGCTTTGTTCCGGTAAATGCCCGGTTCGGCTGCCCGTGCAATATTCAGGCTGGCCTCTTCAACTGTCCTGATCAGACTCTTATTCTTTGTTACAAGTGCAGCTTCATGCAATAACCAGCTTGCTTCAATATCGTGTCCGTATGAAAATAAAGTGCTTTTGCTGTTCCAGTCTTCATCAAAAAAAAGTTCAAGATGATTATCGCCGGGATTTATAATATGCTGAAGAAAAATTTCGATCAGGTTTTCCAGTTGTTTTTTCAGGAGAGGATCTTTCCAGGCAGTATAAAGATTTGTATAAGCCTCAAGAACATGAAGATGCGTATTCATCGATTTTTTTTCGTTCATGTCCTTCGGACTGAGTCTCAGATCATCTATTTCTTTCCACTCTTGTGTACAGGCTTCAATATATCCGTTCTTTTTTGTATCAAATGATTTTTTTTCGATCAGGAGAAATGTATCTATGGCTTCATTCAGCACATTCGAGTCATTTGTAACTTTGTAATATTCACTCAGAGCATATATTACAAATGCCTGGGCATAGATCTGTTTTTTTGTTTCTGCAGGAGATCCGTCCTGATGTAAAGACCAGAAATACCCCCTGTATGCTGTATCGAAAAAAAAGGCTTTTATGTAATTGTATGCCCGTTGAGCCAGTTCCTGATCCTGTTCATTTTGAAAATTTTTGTACACTGCTGAAAACGTCCAGAGTATACGTGCATTGAGGATCAATCCTTTCACAGCGTTGTGATCAATACTCATATCGTGATTGATATGCGCATAAAATCCTCCCTGTTCATGATCAACAGCATCTTTTCTCCAGAAGGGCATTATATAGGTAAAAAGCTGTCGGTTTGCAAATTCCACAAGGTAATTGAGCTTGTTTTGTTCTTTCATTTTTGTAAATAATCGTTTGGATGAATTCAAATCTAATTGATATTTATGAAAACTGGTATTAAAATGCCAATTCAATTGATCAGTTTGTTTTGATACGATAGGAATGAGAGTTCGGCAAGAACAAATAATATAAAGAAAAACATTTATCAGCCGCGTAAAAATAAAAAAGGGTGCCCATAATAAAACAGGGCACCCGGGTTATTTGTATTATAAAGGATTTGTTTCTATTGCCATCCCGGATATTGTTCAAGAGCTCCGGCACTCAATTGGATCTCCGTTAAAGGGATCGGAAAAAATTCATGCTTTCCGACTTCAAAATCAACTATAAATCCGGGGTATACAGCCAATTCGGTATTGCTGATGAAATCGTCGGCCAGGCCCCATCTTACTAGATCGAAAAACCTATGGCCTTCCATTGCCAGTTCAATCCTGCGTTCGTGTACTATATCTTCAAATGAAATAGCTCCCAGATCTTGAGGATATCCTGTATTTCCTGATTCCCGGGCACGGGTTCTTACCTGATTGACATAATTCAGCGCAGCTCCGGTATTGCCGCTCTTAAATGCAGCTTCGGCAGCCATGAGAACAACATCGGCATACCGTATTTGCCGGAGGTTCATCGGGCCTTCATTATCATTGGTTTTTCTGCCCCAAAATTCATTTGGAGAACATTCGTATTTGCGACTGATGGTATTGGTGGGCAAATTGACAAAATCCATTTCATACCAACCCAGTCCGTCACCACTAATGCTCAAATAGATAGTGTCTCCCGGTTCGCCAATAGTAGTTTCATACCTGGGATCAAGAGTCGGGTCAACAACAGCCGAATTCAGTCCGGTTTCTCGGGGATCACTGTTGCCGAAAGCGTCAATCAGATAGGATGTTGGCAAATTAAAACTCCATCCTCCTGCTACCGTGGACACATCAGAGCTATTAAAAACGTATCTGATAGTACTATAAGTAGTCCAGTAGCTTCCCCTGGATTCTGTCCATCCGGCAAGATCCAGTACATTCTGTACTTCCCAGACACTTTCAGGGCTATTGTCACCGTCCATAGTAAAGATCCATCTGTAACCTCCTACTCCGTTTCCGTTATAACCGCCATCACCGGTAGAATCTCTCCATGAATCATAGCGTTCGCCATTGACACCAACCAGTTCATACTCGCCGGAGCTAATCACTTCTTCTGCATATTGAAGTGCTTCATCGTAACGTTGTTCAACAGCTCCGAATTTGTTCTCATCTTGTCCGTAGTTTTCTGCATAAGATGATTCATAGAGTAATACTTTTGCAAGCAAAGCCCTGGCAGCACCTTTGGATGCACGTCCGGCCTCGCCAGAGCCGAGCTGGCTTTTTTCTTTGAGATAAGGTATTGCATCTTTTAAGTCCTGTTCAATGACTTCATATACTTCCTTAATGGTATTTCTTGCAGGATACGGAGCTGCAGGATCAGATTTTTCAATACAAATCGGGACACCTCCATATGTCTGTGTCAGACAGAAATGGAACATGGCCCTGAGATATTTCATTTCTGCGATACGTTGTTTCAATACATCAGGATATTCATCTTCACTTACTGTGAATACTTCAGGTACTTTATAGAGGTAATCGTTACATATCCTGATCCCTTTGTATAAATATGCCCAGGTGATGAAAATACGTTCGTCTGCAGTAGTATGTATCATTCTGTCAACATTTTGTATTTCCGGCCAGTCACCGGTATTTTCACCTCCGCATTCAGAATCGTCAGCACCGACACATCCATGCGCAAAAAGATAAAAGATATCAAATATATCCCTGGAACATAACATTCCATAAGCAGCAGTAGCTGTCAGATCAAGATCCGAAAAAGTTTCATAAAATGACTCTTCTGTTTGTTGCGCAATTGGTTTTCTTTCAAGGAAATCTTCACTACAGCTTAGTGATAAAACCAGAATTGCAATAATTGCTATATATTTTTTACTAAATTTTTTCATTGCATTAAATTTTTAGTCGGCAATTAAAAGGTTAAGTTTATTCCGACAGAATACATACGTGCCGGAGGATATGTTCCTTTATCGAGCCCTCGTACAAGAATAGATTCTCTGTTTGAAGATGCATTAGGATCCTTGTTTGAACCGATTTCAGGATCAAATCCTGTGTATTTTGTAAATGTGAGCAGGTTTGTACCGCTAATATAAATCCTGCATCTTTCAATACCGGCTTTCAGGCTTATCTCTTTTGGCAGTGTCATACCAAGCTGCAGGTTTTTCAGTCGAAGGTATGAGCCATCTTCCATATAAAAGTCGGACATACTGGAAAAGTTCTCATTTGCGTTGGTCGGATCAATACGGGGATAAGTAGCATTGTGATTTTCTACAAATAAAACATTGCCTTCGCTGTCCAGTATTTCATCCCTCCAGTGGTTGTCTTCATAATCGGCTGCTACATTGTACTGTCCGTCAAAACCATACAAATAATATTTCTGAGAATTGAACAGCTTGTTGCCGAATACTCCCTGCCAGAACATGGAAAGATCAAACCAACCGTATTCAAAATCGAGTGTTAGCCCGAGCAGGTACTTTGGATTCGGGTTTCCGATGGGAACATAATCGTCCAGAGTCAATTCACCGTCACCGTTAGCATCAACAAAACAAAAATCACCAGGTTGTGCATGTGGCTGGGCATATTCAATTTCGCCAACATCATTGATGATATAAGGTTGATTTACCACAATGTATTGACCTCTTGAAGTAAGAACGGGATCTCCGTTTGCATCCCTCTGGATATCATCCATGGTGAATAATCCATCAGTCTGGTATCCGTAATACTCGCCAATGGGTTCACCCGGCTGGGTTCTTGTAAGGTATCCGCCAACACCTTTGGTCTGTCCTAAATTCAGTGTATCGGGCAAACTTACAGCCTCCGTTTTCAGGTAAGTAAAGTTCACATTTATTCCGTATCCAAACTTACCAACATTGTCTTTCCAGGAGGCAGTGATTTCTATACCACTGTTTTTCAATTCTCCGATATTCATAATCGGGTTTGAAGCTCCTCCTTCCTGTGTTACGGAAGAGGCCCCAACATAATATCCCTGGTAATAGGGTGCTTCTTTTTCCATTAACATACCATCGTTACGCCTTACGAAATAATCTGCCGTAAGGAAAAATCTGTTGCTCAGCAGTCCGATATCAATTCCGATATTGCTTGTCACTACACCTTCCCAGGCAATTTGTGGATTAGCAAGCTTATTTGATGCTGCACCGGTTGATGTTGCAGGATCATTATTAAATGAATACATATAAACAGGAGCCGTTGCTATGGTTGCATAATATGCATAATCCGGTATAGCATTGTTACCAACTTTACCCCAACCATATCGTATTTTACCAAAGTTCAGCCAGGTCAGGTTATTTTTGATTGCACCGATCTCTGAAAATTTCAAACCAACTGAGAAAGACGGGAAAACTCCTGAACGGTTTTTAGGGCCGAATTTTGAAGAATAATCCTTTCTGATGTTACCCTGTGCCAACACTATCCCCTTATAGTCATAATTCAACCTGCCAAAATAAGAATAGTTGCTGCTTTCATTGGCATAACCATCAGGAAACTGTGATACGGCTTCGTTATTAAGGCTTGCCCTGAAATACCACATTTCTTCCGATTCGTTGATCAGATCCATACGTTCGGCACTCATCGTTTCGTATTTTCCATATCCGGCTTCGAAACCAGCCATAACCAGAACATTGTGGTCATCAAATAAAGTAGTGCTGTAAGAGAGTATATGTTGCCACAACCAGCTTTTATTTTGTGATGCCGCCCTGTAAATTCTGCTGTTGTCGTTTTTAATTGTCGGTGTGAGCATATAGATAGGAGTGAACTCAACATCATCGGTATATTTAAAGCTGCCGGTGATCCTGTTTTCATAGGTTAATCCTTTTAAAGGATGGATCTTTATAAAGGCCGTTCCCATAGCAAGGTAGGTCTGTTGTTCCTGGTTTTTCAGTTCGACACGTCCCACGGGGTTTACCGTGTTACCAAGCGGAGATGAGCTCCAGTTGGTTGTGTCGTTTTTCTCTGTAGCTGCCGATCCGTCAGGATTCACATATACCGGTATAAAGGGATGGTACGTAACGGTTGGCAGAATGGGTGTTTCGTATTCGTTAAAATACTGCCATTCATGAAATCCCTCGGATTTCTGTCGTGTGAATGAGACATTTTCCCCAATAGTCAGCCATTTATTTCCCTTATGTTCGGAATTGATACGCAGAGAAAGACGATCATAGGAAGTTCTTTTCACTATACCTTCCTGCTTCATATATCCCAGTCCGACAAAATAAGTAGAGTTTTCATTCCCTCCTGAAACGCTTAAATCATAGCTACTCATAGGGGCAGTCCGAAGGATCTCTTTCTGGTAATCAATTGTCGGGAGAGTATCCGTATTGGAAAAAAAGAAATCATCAATACCCTGAATGGCTTCGAATTCAGTAAATACTCTTCCGAATCCGGGGCCATCTGCAACTTCTACAAGGTTATATGCCTGCTGCCAGCCGTAATATGTATCGAAATTCACGGTATTTTTACCTGCTTTCCCTTTTTTGGTAGTAATAAGCACAACACCATTGGCAGCATTCGCTCCATAGATGGCTCCTGCTGAAGCATCTTTAAGTATTTCAACCGATTCAACATCCGCATTGTTTACTGATTTTGGATCGGCAGGTACTCCGTCAACAATCCAAAGCGGGTTGGTTTTGTTAATGGATGTAATTCCCCGTATGGTAATGTCAATGTTTGCTCCCGGAGCGGCTGTGTTGCCCAGCGCATAGACACCGGCAGCACGTCCTTGTAAGGCCTGACTAATATCCTGGGAAGGAACTTTGTTGAGATCTTCACTGCTCACAGAAGCTACAGCACCGGTCAGGTCACTCTTTTTCTGAACACCATAACCGATCACTACAACTTCCGAGAGTTGCTGGAGATCTTCAATTAGCATAAAATTGGCTTCGACACTTACACCGTCACCTACAGTAACTGTTTGTGTTTCGGTCAGATAGCCAATAAAACTTACTGAAAGCTGAACTGAGCCGGCAGTTATGTCCGGCAAAGAAAAATTTCCGTCTATATCACTAACGGTACCTTGAGTCGTACCTTCAATATAGACATTGGCTCCAATGATTGGATCACCATTCGCATCTGTAACCGTACCGTTAATAATTCCCTGCTGCGCAAAAATTGCACCTGTACAGAAAATCATTAAACCCAATAGAAACAGATTTTGCAATTGTTTGTTAAATGATTCTTTCATAATAGTTGTGGATTGTTAATAATAAATAGGTAAGTTAAAATAATTTATATAGTTGATTGTTAAAAAAAGTAATCTGATTTTTATGAAATGAGAGAGTCCAGGTATTCATGTGAATTTGAATTTACGGGATAAATATCTTTTCACCTTTGTGTTTCAATTCATTCAAGTTGATGATGAAATTCCTGAAATATTATGTTCATAGGTTCAAAACACAGAAATCGAATAAATATACTCCAGCAAGTAATATTTATGTTTTTGTAACAACAAATATATCATAATTCAGATTATAACAATTATAGAAGTCACTTTATGTAATGATTTTTTCATCATTTGATACTCATTATAATGACCATTCATATACCCTGTTTACATATTCAAAAACAGACTTTGATCCCGAATACAATGAAAGACTTAATATAAATCTTTATTATGATCAATAAGTGTATTGATCGCATCAACCGTTTTTGCAGACCGTAATCCGTCTTCCGGTGTATTCTGACAGTAATCGATCATTTTTTCGACACTTGTGGTTGCAACATGCATACGTGTATCCGAACTTGCATAGTAGATATAAATAGTACCATCATTATCGCAGATCCAGCCGTTCGAAAACAATACATTTGAAACATCGCCAATCCTTTCCACCTTGTCCGGGGCCATCAAATAACCACCCGGTCGGTGGATGACTATTGACGGATCTTTCAGATCGGTCATAAAGGCATACAATACATACCGTAAACCTGCAGCAGTATTTCTGACTCCATGCGCCAGATGCAGCCATCCTTTGTCTGTTTTAACAGGCGCAGGACCAAGCCCGTTTTTGACTTCGGTGATTGTATGGTACACTTTAGGATCGATAATTTTTTCCTTCAGAACTTCGGCTTTTTCCATACTGTCTGTCAATCCAAAACCAATACCACCTCCCGATCCTGTATCAATAAAACCATCCTGGGGACGTGTATATAAGGCATACTTGCCATTGATAAATTCAGGATGAAGAACGACATTTCTTTGTTGCCCCGAATGGCTTATCAGATCAGGCAGTCTTTCCCAACTTATAAGATCTTTGGTTCGTGCAATTCCGCATTTTGCTATGGCAGCTGAGGTGTCTTCTTTCGGTGCATCAGGGTCATGACGTTCAGTACAGAATAATCCATAGATCCATCCGTCTTCATGTTCCGTAAGTCTCATGTCATATACATTGGTATCCGGATCTTCTGTTTCGGGCAATGTTATAGGTCTTTTCCTGAATTGGAATTTATTGATCCCGTTATCACTTTCAGCAACTGCAAAGAAGGATTTTCTGTCAGCAGCTTCTACTCTTACAACAAGCAAATACTTGTTATTCATTTTTATTGCTCCTGCATTGAAGGTAGCATTTATGCCTATTCGTTCCAATAACAGGGGATTGGTTTCGGGATTCAGATCATATCGCCAATGAATTGGTATATGTTTCGCTGTAAGAATTGGAAATTTATATCGCTGAATAACGCCATTGGAATCAAACATTGGCTGGTTGAGATTGTTAATGACTGATTCATACCTGTTCTTCAGTTTTTTTAATTGATCTTCAAATGATTCCATAATATTTTGTATTAATGAGCTGTTAATTTTCAATAGATTTTAATCTATCCCACCAGGTTTTTTTCATAATTGCACCAAGTATAATAATAAGTCCGGCGAAAAACAAGATCCAGTTCTTTCTCATCAGGACAACATAAACAGGCAATGCTACAAGACCGGTTTGGATTGCAGTACCAAGGATAACATTCAGCATGTCTCTGCCAAAGTCCTTGTTTGGACTAAATTGAGGATCTTCTTTTTCCACCAGCGCTTTTATGGGTTTCCAGAATCCCCAGGGTCTTACCTGCCGGTAAAAGTCTTTGAGGGTTTGTTCGTCTGTCGGAGGTGCTGTATACGTTCCAATGATACATCCAAGAATTGATACAACAAGGATCAGAGGAAAATAATACAAATCAAGAGTTTCAGCAAATACATAAGGGAAAACCAGTGCAGGAACTATACCTGATACCATTCCCCAGAAAAATCCATGTCCATTGAATCGCCACCAATACCATTTTAATACGTTGGAAGCTACATAGCTTCCGTAAAGAGCTGATACGATCCATTGCAGTATGCTGTTCACATCAAGGGCGAAAATTCCGAAAATAATACTGATTACAACAACAATGATCCCGGTTGAATAGTTGGAAAAACTGATTTGTTTGTTTGTTGCTTCCGGGTTTATGTATTTCAGATAGATATCATTTACAAGATAAGCCTGAGCAGCATTCAGAGTTCCGGCAAATGTAGACATGAATGCAGCGAGCAAACCTGCCAGCAATAATCCAAGCAGGCCAACCGGGACAAATTCGTTTATAGCGGATGGAAGTACCTGCTCAAAATCAATTCTTCCTCCTGCAATGAGGTCAAGTTTTTCATAAAAAAGAAGACCTAGAACTGCAAATCCGGAGATCATAAGATAACGAACCGGCATCAGAATTACTGAAACAAAACCGCTCATTTTGGCAGCTTCGGCCGGTGATCTGGTTGAAAGTATTTTTTGCATGTCATAATTCGGAGCCGGCCCGGCCATGCTTACCAGTATGCCTTTGAATAACATCATCATAAAAAATACGGTAAACAATGAATAACCGTCGCTGGCGATTTTATCATTCACTTCAGGGATGATCCTGTTCCAGTCCAGTGTAAGTTTCCAGCCAAAAAAAGGATTCTCCCACCCCGGAGGAACCTCCAGTGTATTTCCCGAGAGTGCTATCATTGCAATTGCTGCAATGGCTATCGAGGATACAGTCATGATCGAATACTGAACAACATCAGCCCATACAATGCTTTTCATACCACCAAGTACGGAATAAAAAACCGCAAATAACGTAAAGAGTATTCCATAAAAATGAGGTACGTATGATGCGGGCAATGAAAAAGGCATGTAAGGAGATATTACTTCCCAGGGAATAAATATTTCTATGAATTTACCCAGCCCGATAAATCCATAGGCAAGGTAACCCAGACACATGATCAGGGCAAATACCACAACGATACTATGTGATAATGTGCTTCCGAAGTTGCGTCCGAATCTTGTACGGATCCATTCAGCCCCGGTGGTTACATTCGATCTTCTTAACCATATCGATAAAAAGACCATTAAGAAAACCTGGTTAAATATTGGCCAAAGCCATGGTATCCAAATACTTTTTAAGCCGTAAACAAACGCCAGCGTTACCAACCACATTGTTCCTGAAATATCAAACATACCGGATGCATTTGATAATCCGAGCAAGTACCACGGAAGGGTTTTGCCTCCAAGCAAATAAGCAGATTTATTTGCCTGTGCATGTTTTTTAAGAACCAAACCAATAACAATTGTTGAGAGGAGGTAAAGTGAAATGATTGAAATATCCAGGATTCTTAATTTCATTTCATGCTTTGCTTTTCATTGCCTGAAATATTGAGGCCCAAATATAAAAAGACTTTTTAAATTGAGGCGTCAAAGCTTTTTAAGCATCGGGTTCAGTGAAATTGTCGTGAAATAATCTGATAAGCCGGGTATGAATTTCAATAATATCCTTGTAATTGGATTCCATTGTTTGTACTTCATGGGAGAAAAACTCTGTGTTTTTTAGCATTGAATCAGAGGCTTCAAGGATGTTTCGCAAACAAAGTGTATAAATATTCATTTTTTTCATTAAAATTTCCATTGTCGTTTTTATGTCATCGGAAAGTATATCATTCTTATCTGATGTAAAACGAATGAGTTTATTTTTCATAATTTGAATATCAGCATCTATTTTCTTCAGAATTTCCAGATCATCTTCGTTGATATTTGTCTTCTTTGCATGGTGCCCGAGTATATTTTTGAGTTCATTCAATCCTTTCTGTGCATTGTTCCGAAATGATAAAACAATTTCTAAAAGTTGTTTGAATGATTTAATTTTTAATTCATTCTTTTGAAATTCCTTTCGGGTTTTTTCGTCAAGCAAAGAATTGATTTTTTTAGCTTTCCAGTAGCGAGAAATATTCAATTTGCGTTCAGAGTTCAGGAATAACAGGAAGAATATCCCGGAAGCAACCAGGATAACAGCAAGTATGACGAATACTATTTTTTCCAATTCCGTATTGGTTTAAGTGAAAAATCTCAAGTTAATAAATTACAGCAAGAAATAATCAGAGTATGGATTGATTTAAAGAAAAATTTGTAGTCAGATAATTGGCATTTCTTATGAAATGAAAAATAATAATTCATAAATAATTAAGTTAATGAGATAGCTGTTAGTTATTTCATTTCTTTATATTAGACATTTTAAGTTAATTTTACACAAATCATACTAAGCATACCTGATATGAGAATTCCGACAATACTAATGACTATAAGCCTTATTTTCCTGGTTACGATTCAATCATATTCTCAAAACAAAAGACTTCAAAGGGCATACGACACATATAATGCTGGGGAATATTATCAGGCGATTGATATTTTCAAAGATGCTTATCAGAAAATCACTGATAAAAAAGAAAAAGTGCGCATAACATATTTCATAGCCGATTGTTACAGACGTATAAATGATCCGAAGCAGGCAGCTATGTGGTACAGGAAGGTTATTTCAAGAAATTATGAAGATCCTGTAGCAGTGCTGTATTATGCAGATATGTTGAAAATGCTCGGTGAATACGAGGAAGCTAAATTGCAATACGACAATTATAAAGAACTTGTTCCAAATGATGCGCGTGCAACTGATGGCGTGCTTTCCTGCGATCTGGCCCTTGAATGGATGGAATTTCCTAATGGATATGTTGTAGAAGAAATGAAATTCTTCAATTCAAAGATGAGTGATTATAGTCCTGCTTATGCTCGCGAGGATTACAGGCTGGTTTATTTTACTTCTACAAGAGAAGAAACGTTTGGGAAAAAAGAACACGGCGGAACGGGAGATAACTTTGCAGATATTTTCGAATCATCCATGGATAGAAAAGGAAAATGGAGTACACCAATTCCTTTATCAGAAGAAATAAACTCAGAGAACGAGGAAGGTACACCATTTATTACCAGTGATTATAGCTCCATGTATTTTACCAGATGCGAAATAAGCAAAAACAAAACAATGGGTTGCCAGATATATGTAAGTAAAAGAAGAGGAGAGAGCTGGGAAAAACCCGAATCTGTTAACCTGGCAGAAGATAGTATAGTAACTGCTCATCCAACTCTCAGTTCTGATGAACTTACCATGTATTTTGTTTCTGATATGAACGGGAGCATTAAAAATTCATACGGAAAGAATAGCAAAGATATCTGGAGAGTTACACGCGCGGGTATTTCTGATGAATGGAGTTCACCGGTAAATATCGGAGAACCAATAAACACTCCGGGAGATGAAGTATTTCCCTATATGCATCCTGACGGAACGTTGTATTTTTCCTCGAACGGACATATAGGAATGGGAGGCCTTGACATTTTTAAGGCGAAGTCAATAGCCGGAGGAAACTGGGAAATCGAAAACATGAAGTATCCTGTGAATTCATCTTCCGACGATTTTGGGATTTGTTTCGAGTCAAGTCGGGAAGCCGGGTTTTTCAGTTCTGCAAGGAAAGGGAAAAGTGATGATTTATACATGTTCATGTTGCCGCCTTTGAAATTTACCATCACAGGAATTGTTAAAAATGAAAATACAGATGATCCCATTGAAGGAGCAAACATAAAATCAATAAGCAGCGATGGGATAACTCTTGAAACAGAAACTGATACTGAAGGCACATTTAAATTTATGCTCAAACCGGGTACTGATTATGTATTCCTGGCTGAAAAAAAGGGATTCTTAAAGGGTAAAGAACGGGAAACTACAAAAAACAGGGAGTCAAGTACTGACTTTTCAACAACCATTTATTTGCCACCCATAGATGAAGTAATTCGGATCGATAATATATTCTTTGACTTTGCCAGTGATGTTCTTCGTCCCGAATCAACCGTTTCACTTGATAAGCTTGTAGAAACACTGAATGACAATCCGAATATTACTATCGAACTTGGTTCGCACACCGACAACAGAGGGAATAATGATTTCAACCTTGATCTGTCGAATCGCAGGGCTCAATCAGTGGTGAATTACCTGATCAGTAAAGGGATCAGGCAGGACAGGCTGATTTCTAAAGGATATGGTGAAACTCAACCCAAAGTCGTGGATAAAAGAGATCATGATGCATATCCTTTCATTCCCGAAGGACAGGTTCTTACGGAAGCATATATCAACTCAATTGAGGATGAAGATTTGCAGGAACTTGCACATTTTCTGAATCGTAGAACCGAGTTTAAGGTGTTGACAATAGATTATAATACTGAATGATTATTTGGAGAATCGAAGAAATGAAGTTTTTCTGTTGGCCTGAAATTCATTATTAAACTTCAGTTCACCAGTTGCCCGATTCATCAGTTCATCAACAATTTTTGATAAATGGAATAGTAATTAACGTCTGGTATCCGGTTAGTTTATTGTCTCTGCTTTCAAGTAACCGGGATCGGCAGCTTTTAACTAACAAATCCCCAATCCGAAATCCGCAATCCGCAATCATGAAACCCTGACCCGTACTTAAAAATGATTAATTCGTACCCAGGTCTGTAGTACTTTCAACGTTGCTGTTATTTCCTGCCCTGTCACGAATGTAAAAATCATACTTGATTGTATCGTATAAAGGAATATCCGTAATCGTTAAGGTTATTGTACCCTTCACTGTTTTATTCTGACCGACACGATCCAGTTTTTGATTATAAAAAATGCTGTAATACGGGGGAGGATAGTTTGTGTCAAGTTCCACTCTGAAGTAAGCTCCGTCAATCTTATAAAACGGATCCATAAAGAGATTGTACCTGATGGAATCAGGCAAAGATGTATCTGATGCAACGCTTTCATATACACCAAAATCTGCATCCCCGTCTTTGAATTCAAATTTGAGTATTGCTCCTTTTAAGTATGGATTTTCCAAAGATGTATCTACAAGATTGACCAGTTCGATGCTTGTAAATGCAACTTCAGGAACAGGAGAAACAGGCTCTGTTTCAATGCATGCAAAGTCAATGCATAAAGCGATAGAGCATAAGATCAATACGATTCTGTTCATAGCAGCTTATTTTTTTCGCATATAGATCCTGACAGGAACTCCTGTAAAGTTATAGTTTTCGCGTAATTTATTTTCAAGATATCTCTTATAAGGTTCTTTAACATACTGCGGCAGATTACAAAAAAACGCAAAACAGGGAGTTTTATTGGGCAGTTGAGTTACGTATTTAATTCGTATGTATTTGCCTTTTACTGAAGGTGGAGGTAACTGATCGATGGCTTCACCCATTGTTCTGTTCAAATCAGAGGTTGAAATCCTTCTTTTCCTGTTTTCATATACACTGATTGCAGTTTCAAGTACTTTATGAATTCTGAGTTTTGTTAATGCGGAAGTGAAAATAACAGGGACATCCGTAAAGGGGGCTATTCTTGTACGTATTTTCTTTTCATAATCTCGGGCTGAGTTCGTTTCTTTCTCAACAATATCCCATTTATTGACTAAAATGACCACTCCTTTATTATTTCGTAAAATAAGATCCAGTATATTTATATCCTGAGATTCAAGGCCAAGGGTTGCATCTGTTAAAAGCAGGCAAACATCTGAATTTTCAATTGCACGCACAGACCGGATAACAGAATAGTATTCAATATCTTCATGTACTTTTCCTTTTTTACGCAAGCCGGCGGTATCAACAAGGTAGAAATTGTAGTTGAACTTTTTGTATCTTGTATACACGGAGTCGCGTGTAGTTCCTGAAATTGGTGTTACAATATGTCGTTCTTCGTTGATCAGGGCGTTCAATAAGGAAGATTTACCAACATTCGGTCTGCCGACAATTGCATATTTCGGAAGATCTTCTTCTGTTTCTTCACTGGCTTTTTTAAAGGTGGCAACAAGGGCATCCAGGAGATCACCTGTTCCACTGCCATTGATAGAGGAGACACAATACAAATTGCCAAATCCCAGTCGATAGAATTCCTGGGCCGTGTATTGCATCTCATTTGTATCGACTTTATTGACAACCACTAAAACAGGTTTTTCTATCTTCCGTAACAGACCTGCAACTGTTTCATCAAGATCGGTAATACCTGTCAGGGTGTCTACCATAAATAAAATGGAATCCGATTCTTCAATGGCCAGAATGACCTGTTTGCTGATCTCTTCCTCAAACACATCAGAAGAATTGTTTATATATCCCCCGGTATCAATGACAGAAAAGTCAACTCCGTTCCAAACGGCTTTTCCGTATTGTCTGTCGCGGGTTACTCCCTGCATTTCGTCAACAATTGCATTACGTGATTCGGTCAACCTGTTGAAAAGTGTTGATTTTCCGACATTCGGACGTCCTACTATGGCTACGATATTTCCCATATTTGCGTCTTGTTAAACAGCAGCCCTGTTTCTTTTATAGATTATCATACCCAAATTGTCTTAATTTTGCTTTTTGATCTCTCCAGTCTTTATTGACTTTTACATACAATTCAAGGTATACTTTTTTATTCAGGAGGCCTTCTATATCTTTCCTTGCTTCTGTACCGATTTTTTTCAGTGCATTGCCTTTATGACCGATAAGAATGCCTTTCTGGGAGTCCCGTAATACAAAAATATTTGCCCTGATATATACAATGTCTTTTTCTTCTTTAAAGGACTCCACTCCAACTTCTACCGAATAGGGTATTTCTTTCCGGTAGTTCAGAAAAATTTTTTCCCTGATCATCTCAGAAATAAAAAAACGTTCGGAGCGGTCAGTGAGTTCATCCTTGGGATAGTATTCAGGACCCTCGGGCAACAATGATACTATTTTATCAAATAACAGACTGAGGTTGGTTTTTTTCAGTGCTGATACAGGCAGAATTTCTGCATTGGGTAACAATCCGTGCCAGATTTCCACCAATTGTTCAATCCTGGAATCATCGGCCAGATCAATTTTATTAATGAGTATCACAACAGGCACCTTAACCTTTTTGAGTTTTGACAGATATGCTTTATTTTTTTCTGTTTTTTCAATTACATCTGTCACATACAGTAAAATATCGGCATCCATGAAAGCAGAATTCACAAACCTGACCATAGCTTCCTGCAACCGGTAATTTGGTTTCAGTATTCCGGGAGTGTCGGAGTACACAATCTGGAAATCTATGCCATTCACAATGCCTAAGATCCTGTGCCTGGTGGTTTGCGCTTTGGATGTAATAATCGACAGGCGTTCTCCAACCATAGCATTCATCAATGTTGATTTCCCAACATTCGGATTTCCGATGATATTTACAAATCCCGATTTATGCATGCAGTTGAATAATAAATCCTGGTGCAAAGATATAGTTCTGGATCAATAAGATTCTCAGATTACATCTAAATTCATGAGATCGGTAAAGAAAACATACTACAGTTCAGTTCTTGAGCATGTATAGTTTCTCCATTTTTCGAGAACTGATTGCATATCATCGGGCAGACCAGATTCAAAAAACATTTCCTTGCCTGTTTTCGGGTGGGTGAATTTTAATGTTTTTGCATGCAAAGCATGCCGGGGCATTGCTGCAAAGCAGTTTTGAATGAACTGTCTGTATTTACTGAAAGTAGTGCCTTTCAGGATCTTATCTCCTCCATACCAGTTGTCGTTGAAAACCGGGTGTCCGATGTACGACATATGCACCCTGATTTGATGAGTACGGCCGGTTTCAAGCTT
The DNA here is from genome assembly GCA_016935615.1 of Bacteroidales bacterium. Lineage (GTDB taxonomy): Bacteria > Bacteroidota > Bacteroidia > Bacteroidales > UBA10428 > UBA10428. Next base: position 15,561 of record JAFGQO010000052.1, on the reverse strand, counting down.
GCATTCGATAAGACTGACATAATCAAAAGACTCAATAAGCCTGAAATGTGTTATAGCTGGCTTACCGTCTTCTCCGTCAGGGAACACAAACATTTTTACCCTGTCTTTAGGATTCCTGCCAATGTTTCCCTCTATTGTACCTTCTTCCTCGTTAAAATTTCCCCATACCAAAGCCATGTATTTTCTTTCGGTAGTTTTGTTGTAAAACTGTTTTGCCAGATGACTCAGGGCAAATTCATTTTTAGCAATAACGAGCAATCCTGATGTATTTTTGTCTATTCTGTGTACCAGTCCCGGTCTCATCTCTTCCTTACTGAACAAACCGGAATCCTTAAGATGATATGCAAGGGCATGTACCAATGTGCCGGTATAGTTACCATGACCGGGATGAACAACCATTCCGGCCTGCTTATTAACCACCAGCAGATCATCGTCTTCATAAATAATATCGATAGGGATGTTTTCAGGTACCAGTTCAAACTCATGAGGCGGATGAGGAAGAACAACCGATATTGTATCTCCGGGTTTGACTTTGTAATTGGCTTTTACCGGATTATCATTTACCAGGAGACAATTTGCCTGGGCAGCAGATTGAATCTTTGTCCGGGATACATGTTCAAGTTTGTCAAATAAAAACTTATCAATTCTTAGCAAACTCTGACCTTTATCGGCAACAAACCGATGATGCTCAAACAACTCACTGGTTTCCTCATTATCCGTTTGTTCCAAGGGTCTCAAGGCAGTTTATTCTTTGATGAATTTTGTTGTGGTATTCATTTTCTTATCTTCCGAGGTCAGCTGAAGGAGGTATAGTCCTTTATCCAGGCCTGAAATATCAATGGAATTTCTTTCGGAACAGGAATTAAAAAGCATAACTCCCATAATATTGTAGATCTTAATAGTATGAGAGTTATTGTATTCTTCCGGCAAGTCAAGATACAATATATCTTTTGCCGGATTTGGATATAGTTTAAGCTTATCCGATTTATCAATGATTTCGGTTCCGGTATGCGGGAGAGTGTATTTTCCAAAAGATGGTCTTATCATCAGGGATCCTGCCGGCAACGAAACTGAGTTTTGCCAACCCTGACCCGGATTGGTATAGAAAAAGATCTTATTCCGACTATCATTGTTGATATCATATCCAATATTTAAATAACTATCCAATTGTTCAATTACGATAAAAAATGTATCTGAAAGAACCACAGGTCTGTCCAGTTTTATTCGTGTAAATTCATTTAATCTGACAGAATAGTCAGGAAAGTATCCCCTGGAAGTATACAATGTATCATTTGCAGGGTATATTCCATTGTTTTTGCGTATGGAAATCTTATATTCTGACTGGCTGGTATAATCATTTATACTTTTATTAAAATAAATTAATACGGCTTCCAGGGTATCCGGATCGTTACTTTGTTTGTATACTCTGAAAAGCACTGCTATCCTGTTAAGGTTCTGATATTCGCCGGCAATGCCCAGACCAAGTTCAGCAGTACCGTCATCGTAAGCATAATGGTCATGATAAATTTCTTTTCTTTTTGCCGTATCATTTATCAGTTTCTGATCGATTGCCTGAGCCTGAATAACTGCCATAAGTTCAATTTCTGCTATACTATCTGTTTTATTGTATGTATATCCGGATGTAAAGAATTCAGCTTCATTGAAATAGGCGTAAGGAGCAATATTTTCATCATACTGAAGAGCTCTCAGTTGTTTATTTTTTAAAATGTCGTAGGAAGAATAATATCTTACAAGCGATATTATTTCTTCCTGCATCGGGAATATGGTTCTGTATGAAACAGGCATAGTTTTTCGTTCTATTACATTTGCAGCAAGGGCATAATGATGATATGGAACACTTGTATATCCAATCAGAGATGACATCAGTGGTTTTACAATGGTCAAATCGTTAATGAGTTTTAATTCGGTTGTGTCTTTCACTGATTTGATCTGTATATAATCCAGATGCCACTGGTCTGCGTTGCTGTATTTACCATAATCTTCTCCCGGGATATTCTCCAGTGCAAGGGAAACATAATTTCTGAACCGGAAACGGAAACCATCCTGGATCAAAGAATCTTCAACCGGAACAATCACTTGTTTAAAGGCATGCATTTGTTCACCTCCCAGCAGGTAAAACGCTTTATGCCACAGGGAATCATTTGCATCATAAAAATCAAGGATAAGGGAATCGTGTATTTCCGGTCCGGATACTTTTCCTCCGCACTGGTAAAAGAAACTGAAAACCAAAGAATCAGTTGATGGGTCATTGAATATAAACATCTGGGATGTAAGTGTATCGCCTTGTGTTATTGTTTTGAGGGAAGAGTAATAGGGGTATCCCTTTTGGTCGTATGCATCAAGAGTTGCAACTCCCAGGCTGATCATTGAATCTGCGTAAGTAGAATTAATACATGCATACTGGTCGGCCCACACATCTGTTCTGGGAAAGACTTCATAATGATAGGAAGAAAAATCTTCAAAAAACTCATCCTCGAAAAATATTGTATCAGAGGCTATGGCTTTTTCGGTCAGCACATTCTTTTTTTCACTGGCTCCGATAACGGCATGGTTAAAATCCAGACTTCTGATTATCTGACCGGATGAGGGTAAGATATTAATAAATATAATCGTCAGAGTAAGTGTCTTCTTCAACATCTTCATAATCATCATTTGTATTTTTTGCATCATCCCAAACGATTGTACTATCAGCGATTCCTCCTCCAGATAATTTCGCTGAATCAATAGTAATCCACAAGGTTATCTGAGTACCTAATGGTACCCGGACATTTTCTGCCCTGACCGGATGTTGCCTGAAAATAAAAGGAGTGATGGTATCATTATTTATAACGCTGTTATCGGGGATGGCCGTGCTGATGGCAAACAATGCATCTGCTGCCTTGTTTTTGGCTTCTTCAACTGAAAGTCCAATGAGATTGGGCACCATGGATCTTTCGTTGGCCAGCCCTTTGCCAAGGATCAGGTCAACTGATATTCCCTTGGGTACCGTGTCTCCGGCTTCTATTGGTTCACCGTTTAAGTGTTGTTCAAGAACAACATTAATTGCCATATCGTATCGGTATATTAGCTTCCCGATCTTCAGACCTGCGATTTCAATTTTTGTTCTGGCTTCACGCAAGGTTATACCTACCAGATCAGGCATGAGTATTTTTTCGGGTGCATGGGCATTGATTGTAAAATAAATTTTCCGGTTCTTCTTAACCAAAGATCCTGGCTTCGGATATTGATCAACAATAATCCCTCCGTCTTTTTCAGCTACATAAACGGAATCAAGAATCTCGTATCTGAGTTTTCGTTTTGTAATGTATTTTCCTGCATCTTCCACAGGCAGATCTGAAAAATCCGGAATGGCAATACTCCTTCCATGGTGTGTATAGATACGCAAGTACAAAAGCAGGACAATTAAAAGAGTAATGGCCAAACCAATTGCCAGGAGTAAGTTTTTTATAAATATGCTGCTTCGCAAATAATGTAAAAAATCATTCATATGAATTCACTTGTATAACCGGACAAAGATAATACTATATATTTTCATTGATTTACCTTAAAAATGTTATAAAATTCATTTATTAACCTGCTCTGACACAGATTTAACTCTGGATTTTTAAAAAGGGCAGGTTAGGATATAAACGAAACAAACAGTGAAAACGTATCTGGTATCAAAATGATTTGAAAATTTGTAATGCATAATCCGCAGAGCATTATGGAAGAGAATTCGCATACTGTATATACCTTTTGGCAAGATCATTTTTGCCCTGCAACTCATAAATCCTGGCAATCAAATAATAAGCAGGTTTGTATCTTGAGTTTACTTCAATCGACTTTTCGAGATATTTTAATGCTGTATTATAGTCATTGTTCTGGGCATAAATTACTCCCAGATAATAAATTGAAATAACATACTTAGGATTTTCTTTCATATTTTTTCTGAATACCTGCATGGCATTGTTATATTCTTTTTTATTAAGATAGATCATGCCAAGCAAATTCAATCCGCGATCGTAACCAGGATATAATTTCAGACATTTTGAAATGGCTTGCAAAGCTTTGTCATATTCGTTTGTATTCAAATATGCCTGTGCAAGATTATAATAAACCATTTCATAATCTTTGTCCTTTCTAACTGCAGTTTGGAATAGTGGAATTGCTGCTGCCGAATTGCCACGGGACATCAATTGATAACCTTCAAAATCCGAATGATCAGTTCTTTCAAGAATAGCATTTATGGGTTTGCCATCGACATCTATTGTTTTGATCGTGTTAGCCGGTGGCCATTTGTTCTTTTTCAGCTGGTAAGGATTAATATAACTATTTGCAATAATGGCATAATCCCAATCACTGTTGCCTCTTTCATAATACCTGATGTAGACAATTTTTACTTTGTCTTTGTAGTTACGAAAATAATAGTTGAGCGGAACACTGAAATTTGATGCAACTACAATTTTTTCTCCTTCGGCGGGAGTGACATTTTCAATTTTATTTTTAATAAGCCAATCAGAAGCTGCTTTCAAACTATGATAGAAATAGTCCATCTCATATTTTCCGTATGCTTTTTTCACTCCTCCTGATATTGCATTGTAATAAATGTATTCATGCGGGTGATTGCTAATAATGTGTTTTAAAGGCAAAACGGCCAGCAGAACAAGAATGCCAGTAACAACGAATTGCTGATATTTTTTCCTGAAAATATTGATCAGTTCATTTATCCCCAGGGAAGAAATAATAGCTATGCCGGGGTAAATAAACATAACATGGCGCCAGCCGCCATACACATTGGATTCTTTAAAAATAATATATGAAACCGGGAAAATGGATACAAACAAAAGAATGAAATACCATGTAGCGTATTTCTTTTTCATTTTATGTAAGAGTACGAAAAAAGCAATCAGTCCTATAATGATGAACTCCGGAATTGTTATAAAAATATACTTGGGCAGGTAATATTTTGGCACGTGATCAGACCAGATGATTTTGCCTTCAAATACCTGCCGCAAACTTGTTGCATACTGTTCCATGTAACTCATTGCTTCTAATGTTTTACTCACCGGAGATTTGTGAGCATATGGCCAAAGAAGTATTCCAATGAAATATCCGGCAATGGAGATGACAAGTGCGTATAGAAACAGTCTGAAAAATTTCTGAAGGTTCTGCTTTTTAAACCAATCTTTATATTTCTGTGTGAATAGGTAATGAATGCCCACAAAAAACAGGAAATAGATAGCGAGTAAAATACCACCCACTCTTACTCCAATCGTCAATCCGATTCCAACAGCAATGGGCCATGCAAATCTGTATCTGCGTTCAGGAAACGATTTTAAAAAACGAATAATACAATATATTGTAAAAATATATGCAGCCGTAAAAGGTATATCTTTTGGATTATTGTAAGAATGGCCAAGAAATCTTGGCGATAAAAACAGAAATACCAGCGTAATAATTCCGGCACGCCAGCCTCCCAGCATTACAGCAATAAGTCCTGCAAAAAATATCGCAGCCCAACCGGTCAGAGAATTTAAAATATGACGGATTTTGTATTCGTCATTTGGCTTTATGATTTTAATTGCTGCAACAGTTGTAAGATCAAAAACGGGTCCGTACATGTGGAGTACACTGTTGTTATAATGCAAACAGGTAGTATCTTTTCCGAGTGTCTTATAGTAATTGAATACATTTTTCCCATGTGGGTAGTGGAACGTTTCCTCATCCCCGGAAATGCCTGAATTTAAGCTTAAAACCGGCATTAGTATAAACAGCAATCCTGCCACTGCATAAAAAATCTTCTTTTCAGGATCTTTTAAAAATTCAGACATTACATTCAGGTTTTGTGGTTAAAATAGCCCACTAATTTATGAATTCACACGGTGAAATAAAAAATCAATAGTTTTTAATAAACCAATGAAGTTCGGGGATATCGATTTTTAACAGCACGATCATAAGAACAAACAGGAAAAGTGTATAGAGTACAAAATCTCTTTTCATATAGAGTTTTTCAGGAGTTTGAACGATGGATTCCTTTTCGAATCCCAGGTGAAGATACCATGCAAAAAGCATTGCTATAAAAGGAAATGAGATGAGCAATTCAATACGATGTTTAATAAGAAAGATAGCCAGGAAGAAAGATGAACATAAAGCATAAAATACAGTAGAGACAAGCAATTTTTCTTCTGTATAATATTTGAATGAACGACGATATTTACCGGCTAATACAGGATCGGAAATAAAACGATATTCAGCAAATCTTTTTGTGGCCATTAAAAAAGCGCCACCCATCCAATATGCGATCAGGATGCTGGAAGGTGGAGCGAATGCAATTCCCATCAGCAACCATCCCAAAACAAAACGAATGGGATTGTTTACCGATTCAGACAAAACATCGAGGTAAGTTCTGTCTTTGGTACGAAAAGGAGGCACATTGTACAGAAATCCCATAAAAAGGAAAAGGAGTTCTGTTAATAAAAATCCTATAGAGATGAAATAGCTTATGACCAAACCGATCAAAGCCAGCAGAGCATATTCGCTATAAATAATCCGGGGTTTTAAAACGGCTTTTATCGAAGAACGATCCTTTTTCGTGGGATGGTATTTATCGAACTCTGTATCCAGCCATTCATTGATAATATAATTGGCAGAAGCAACCATGCAGGTAGCAAAAATTCCTGCCAGCAATATTCCGACAGATGTTGATTCAAAAGTGAAATCTGTATAGTAAAGTCCCATAATTATTCCGGGTAGCATAAAAATGTTTTTGAACCAGTGATCCGGTCTTGCTATCCTGATGTAATGCCTTATCATCGTTGTTTTTTCTTTTTGCATAGAACCAATATAGAGTCTCTCAAATTTACCGGTATTATTATTTTATCCAAAAAACGGGGCAATGGAAATCGTAAAAATCCAGGCAGAAATGACAGGAAACGTATTCCAAGGTATTTTAGAGTAAAGTACCACGAGGGACGTGTCATTTTTACAATTGAATAACCGGATTTTTCGAGCAGGTAAACCAGGTTTTTACGGTTGAAGTAGCCAATATGTGCAAACCGGTAATGCCACCATTTAAAACCGAATAATTTTGCGGCCAGCGAATTTACATCGGGAGTTACCAATACAAATATCCCATCTTCAGCCAGCGATTTATTGATATCAGATAGCAGATTTCCGGGGTAAGTTATATGTTCAATAACGTCAACCAGTGTTATGACATCATAAGGGCCGGGAGTTTTTGCATGCGGAAAAACTCCCTGATAAACCGGCAGATTCATTTTTTGTGCATTCTGTTGCAACCATTTTGACGGTTCAATGCCTTCGGCTTCAAATCCCTTTTCAAGAGCTGCTTCAACCATTATTCCGCTTCCTGCTCCGATATCAAGCAATTTGCCTGCACTTTTGTACCTGCTTAAAAATTTCACCAGTCTTTGTTCCTGGAGTTTTCTCTCTTTTCGCGTGTTCTCATACTCCTTATCCTCAAGATCCTGATAAAAATTAATTACTTCTGTTAGGTCAGTACACTGAATAAATCCACACGACTTGCATTTTTTTAGTTCTCCGGTTTTTCCGTAGTCGAAGTTTGTAATGGCGAAATGATCGCTTGAAAGACTGTCCTCAATATCAGATTCTTTTTTCAGGGTAAATTCTTTTCCACCACATACCCAGCATCTTGTTGTATTGTCTTTTTCAATCATTCTTTACCAGATTAATCAGGTTGCCGTAAAAAATTCCCTTCCTTGCCTGTTTGCTATGTACTTTAATAAATAAAACACCTGCCATGCGGGCTGATTCACCATCCGTATCTTCTCTGTCTCCGATATAAACGGCCTTATTGGTATCGCAGTTGAAAACTTCACAAATTGTATCAAGGCCTTTTTTTGAGGGTTTCAATTGTGCAATATTCTTATGTGTTGAACAGAAGGTCCTGTCCACTTTTATGCCTAATGCCGATAATTTTTCAACAACAGGGTAGTCTGAATAAACAGCAGTCTTGATGGCATTTTGCCGTAAAAGATCTATAAAAGATACAACGTTTGGATACAAAGCTTTTTTCAGTAATCTGAGAGGAAGCTTGAACATTAATTTCTCAACTGTTTCTTTGATTTTTTTTACCGGCATCCCTGTTTTCTCTACACACCAGCCAAACTGATCTTCTTCGAGGGATGCAGAACTGCAGCCTTTGTGTTTTTCTCGTTGTTTGCGAAATTCAGCAACAATTCTCAGATCGGGAATATCGATCTTGCCCAGAAACAAATTAAAAAGAAAAAGGAAATACAATCTTCTTCGTAATTTCCTTTGATCATATAACGTTCCGTCAAGATCAAATACAACAAGCTGAATGTTTTTCAATGAGTCTGATATGGAATTCAGGGGTTGAGACATTGTTTATAATTCCTGTGCTTTGTGAAAAATAATAATGATTTAAAAAGGTTTTTATTTACCGGACAAAACTAATCAGAAATACCATTGGTTAAAACAAAAAAAAGGTTGCCATAAAAATGACAACCTTTTTGTTATATCCTAACATCACGGTTATTTCTTATAAATCTCATCAGAAACCGTCAGTCTTTTTCTTCCTTTCGCTCTTCTTCTGGCCAGTATTTTTCGGCCATTTTCACTTGACATACGTTCTCTGAATCCATGCTTATTACGCTTTTTTCTTATTGATGGCTGAAATGTCCTTTTCATCTCTTCAGGTTTTTTCCTCTTTAATTTTCAGGCTTGCAAAGATAGATTCTTTTTTCAAATACCAAAAACAATTTTAATTGAATGTACCTGAATCGGTTATTTTTTTGTTGTTCACATACAATTTGCCGGCGGCGTCTTAATATTAAGTGTATTAAATTTGAAAATATTCATTGAAAAGTACCTATTTTGCAAATCAAACTGTTGATCAATGAATGATCTGAAAATTTTCCCTGTTGCTTTACTTGTCTTATTCCTTGCTTGCAGTAAAACCGGGAAATATTCCAGGGAAGAGATCGCAGTGGATGTTCGGGTTTTGAGGTTTGAAGAGGATCTGTTTTCTATTGATATCTATAGCCTGGGTGATAGCATACCTTTTCTTCAGGCCAAATACCCGGAATTTTTTCCACTTTTCAACAATAAGATCATTGAAATTGGTAGTGTTCAACAACCAGATTACGATCAAAGATTGATTGCCTTTGTCACTGATTTTACTATGTACAGGGTAAGTAAAAGGGTAAGAGAGCTCTTTTCTGATTTTTCAGAGTATGAGAAAGAATTATCAAAGGCTTTCGGCAGATATCATGAGTTTTTTCCTGAAAAACCAATACCAAAAATTGTAACTTGTATTACCGGTTTTAATCAGTCGATTGTTACGGCAGACAGTTTACTGGTCATTGGATTGGATAAGTACCTTGGTAGTGAGGACGAATTTTATAAACTCCTGTATCCTCCCATTCCTTATTATATGCGTTATGTTATGCATCCTCGGAAAATCCCCTCTGATGCTTTAACGGCATGGCTTACAACCGAATTTGAGTTCAATGATGAAAAGGATAATCTTTTATCAAATATTATTTTCGGAGGAAGGGCATTGTATGCAACCGAACAAATAATGCCTGAAATAGCTGATACTCTGTTATGGGGATTTGCACCTTCGCAACTCGATTTTTGCAAGACCAATGAAAAAGAGATGTGGAAATTTTTGGTGGAACAAAAGAAGTTGTTTGTAACAGACAAAATGACCATTCTTCAATATGTAAATGAAGGACCATTCACAAAGGATTTTTCCCGGGAATCACCGGGGAGGGCAGGTATCTGGATCGGGTATCAGATTGTTGCATCCTATATGAAAAATAACAAATCCGTATCCTTGTCAGATCTGATGAATGAAAGGGATTATTTGAAGATTTTGAATCTATCCAGGTACAATCCTTAATGGACGAATCTTATCAATTATAATCTTAAAAGAAATATCTCAGAATAAATAAGGCAGCCAGAATATAAAGAATAACCGGCACCTGTGAAAACCGCCCGGTAAAGATCCTTAGCAATACATAACTTATTACTCCAAAAGAAATTCCTTCGCTGATGCTGAAAGCAAGGGGCATCATAATGATCGTCAGAAATACAGGGATGGAATCAAGGTAATTTTCCAGTTCAACTTTTGTGATGGGCGTAATCATAAAAAGTCCAATAATAATTAAGGCAGAGGCAGTGGCTGATTGCGGAACCATCAAAAACAAAGGTGAAAAAAACAAGACCAGGGCAAAACAAACAGCCACAACGAATGCTGTCAGACCTGTTCTTCCGCCAACAGAAACACCTGCCGAGCTTTCCACATAAGTTGTCACTGTGCTGGTACCTAAAAGCGCCCCGATTGTTGTACCTATAGCGTCTGCAAACAGAGCATGTTTAACGCGGGGGATATTACCATCCTTGTCAAGCATATCTGCTTTTGAACTCACTCCTACAAGTGTACCGACAGTATCGAACATGTCAACGAACAGAAAAGTAAAAAGAACGATCAGTATGTCAGGTTTTATTAGTTCCCTGAAGTTCAGTTTGAAAAAGATTGGTTCGATAGACGGGGGAAGACTGATAATGCCTTCGGAGGGAATGGCAGTAACATGCAATGGGATCCCGATAATTGTCCCTGCAAGAATTCCGATCAGGATTGCTCCCTGCAACCGCAAAATAAGCAATACGGCTATCACCAGTAAACCTGACAGGGTGATCCAGATGGAGACATCTGACATATTTCCCATCCGCACAAGGGTGTTTTCATCCGCTACAATCAGCCCTGAATTGATAAATCCCATGAGTGCAATAAAAAATCCTATCCCTACGGATATGGCATGTTTTAGCGGAAGCGGAATGCTGTTTACGATAAGTTCGCGAATATTAAATGCCGTAAGCAGGATAAAAATAATACCCTCAATAAATATAGCAGTGAGAGCTGTCTGCCATGAGTACCCCATTCCCAGGACTACCGTATAGGCAAAGAACGCATTTAAACCCATTCCCGGGGCAAGCGCAAACGGCAGATTCGCCACAAGCGCCATGATGAGTGTTGCAACAATGGAGGAAACTGCCGTTGCTGTGAACAATGCTCCCTTGTCCATTCCTGTGGAACCAAGTATTTCAGGGTTGGCAGCCAGGATATAGGCCATGGTCATGAAAGTGGTAATACCGGCAAGGATCTCTTTCGGGACAGTGGTCTTATTTTGCTTCAGTTGAAATAATTTTTCGAACATAGGATAAGGTTTATCTCTTGCCAAAAATATTAAGACTTTATTATCCTGACAAATCCGTGCAATTGATCTTGTCTTACTATTTTATTTTTTTCAGGAATTGGCTATTGTTTATTAAGTTTCTTGATAAAGATCTGTTTTTCAGTGACAATTTGCAAAAAATAGATTCCTCTGTTCAGGTTTGTCATATCCATTTCGGTCATGGATCTTTTTACATTCATATTCATTACCTGCTTTCCTTCACAGGTGTATAATTTAATTTGAGCAGGCAAAACAGAGAGTTGTACACTGAGTTTATCTGTTACCGGATTTGGAAAAACAGATCCGATGGTTTCCTCCGGAGCTTCAATTGATTCCGCAGGATTTGCTGCTTGTTTTACCGAGATTCTTTGGTCTGCAACTCCTTCGGCTGAAACAACAACTACTGCATTCCTCGTGGTATTCTCAGGATTTTCCTCTGCTGTAAGTATGACGGATGCATTTCCTGTTCCTTCAAGTGTATTTGCAGACAGCCATCCTTCTGTTATTGAAATTGTCCAATCGGTGTTGGATTCAATATCAAATGTATTTGTACCGGATGCTTCCGCGCTTATATTGATCCTCCTTTTCGTTACGGCAAGCAACAGATTTGCTTCCTGCGTGACTGTAACAAGTTGTGGGGCAAGTCCCTCTGCTGTGACAGTTACAGTTGCTGCTCTGGGTGCATCGGTATGATTTACATCAGCGGTTAATGTGATGGTTTTATTATTCATTCCTGACTTGGGATCTGCATGCAACCAATACCCTGAACCGGAAACCTGCCAGTATGTATTGGAAACAATGTCGAAGGCAACTTCACTATTCTCTGAAGCAGCAATGGTCAGTTCTGATGCAGATACGGAAAGAGACGGAACTCCTGGTTTTTGAAAGACCTTTATTGTTTTTTCCTGAATGTTGTCAGCATGGATCGTGATAATAGCCAAACGTGATGTATCTCCAGGGTTTTCATCTGCCGTCAGTTCAACAGTATGGTCATCCGAGCCTGCTGAAGTCTCAGCATTGAGCCAGCTTTCCGAGCTTGTTACGTTCCAGTCAGTATTGGAACTGATTTCAAATGAAGTGGTACTTCCGGAAGTATTTTCAACCTCCAGCTCAGCATCGGATACATACAGGTACAAAGGTTTTGTATAGCTTATCCCATCGTACCATGTACGTTCCTCATTCCCGGTTAAACCGAATGAAGTACCCGTTTGTATGGCATGATCGTCAACAAAGACCTCGAATGTACTGTCTGCATTGGTCCCGATTCGCCCAAGATAGGCCTGATACAGGTATGAATTGTCATCTCCGGCAATTTCAATCACTGTATTATGGTCTCCTTCTTCTACCTGTTTGCACGACATATGCCTGAATATTTGCATATCATCTTCCTGCAGACCTGCTTTGATTCTCCAGTCTGATTCAGGATCAGCCCAGAAATTTACCCAGACATCAAATGTGCCTGTATCATTTGTTTTTACCGTAGTTTTAATTGCAGGAGCATCTTCTCCTTCAACCTCTGAAGAAGTATAAAGGGAACCTCCGTTGCCATATCCTGTGCGTTCATGCCACTGATTATCTGCTGAACCGGCATTTGCATCCGGTCCTGTCGGATTAAAACCCGAACCGTCAGTTAAAGTGGTATTGCCGGTTGATGCATCCATGTATGTCATCGGTTCAGCTCCTTCGGAAGAATTTTCAATAATTCCGACAATGGCCATATCGAAGATTTGTGCAGTATAGTATGTGCCTCTCATCCATAATAAAGCAGTGCTGTTTGTATCCCACAGGGGTACAACAGGTCTGTAATTGTCACGGCTCGAATTCCATGTAACCGATGTCCAGCTCCATGTATCTCCTTCATCGCTGGTTACACCTTTGAATATTTCACGGTGAGGAAGCTGGCTATTGTCTCTGGGATCAACAGGTGTTGAGATATAGATAATAGTTGGATTGTTCGGATGCAATGCCCCGAGACCCGTGTAATCCTGTTCGCTTGCATACAGTTTCTTGCCTGCTTCGCCCAGATATGTATAATTCCATTCCGTACCGTCAAAACGACAATAAATAAAAGCATGGTCAGGGTCTATTGCAGATGAACCTCCACCCTGATTGTCATTGATCCGGGCAGTAACAATGGTTGCAATTGTTCCGTCATTGTATCTTATAACATCTGCATTCCAGCAACGTCTCATGGCATTTTCACCAATTATGGTGTTGTCAGCAAATACTTTTGTGAAATTATGAAACGATGGTATAATCTGAAGGTCATAAATATCATTGTCTGCAAGTGTTCCGTCACTTGTATAAGTTCTTCCGTTCATCAAATACCCATGATAGATGCTTGTGGAAGTGTCGCGCGGATGTTGCTCTGTAAAGATAAAATCAATACGATCTGTGCCGTTGCTCCAATATTTATAATACCCTTTGTTGTAGGAAGAACTGGTATTTGTCGTTAATTGTCCTCCAAATGACCATGTATCTCCCTGGTTATCTGATACAATAAAATTTGGACATCGGTGATTTGCCCTGGCAAAATTGTACATTCTGTCTTCTTCTGACAGAAAATAAAGGTTAGAATAAGCAATGGTATAGTCAGTTCCACCGGGTATGGTTGTCCAATCAAATTGTTCTTCCTGACTCCATTCACTGCCGTCAGATATCCGGTAACGACTATTCCATTGATCATAATGATCGGCATACATTGCCAGGTATTGTCCGTCAGGGCGTATTATAAATCCCGGGACATTGTGATCGTCACATCCTGCATTTCTAAATGTTCTCATCCGGAGTTTGCCTGTTTCAGGATCATAAATACCACCTTCAACTTTCCCGTTGACCGGGTTACCTCCTGTGCCAGAACCACTGGCATCAGATCCGAACAGTATTTTGTTTTCAAGAGTGTCAACAACAACGCGTTCATCCTGGTACCAGCACCATGCACCGTTGTTGTTAAATTGTACCAGATTGCCTTTTACCAGATCGAAACCGGATTGACAGTTCACATTTGAATGAATAAAGAGGATACAGGCAATGCATTGTAATGCATTGATACGTTTTGCTGTTTTCATGGTTTTATAATAAAATTAGCATGTATTAAACGGCCCCTGTATTATAGGACAGACAACTAAATTAACAAATATTCCATGTGGTTCATGGATAAATTACATTGAAATATATATGAATTCGATTTTAATCATTTAACTTGCAGGTCAACTATACAAACGTACAAATATGTCATTATGCAGAGTATTTTTAGTAGCTGTTACATTGTGTTTATTTTCATGCAATTCATCGCAGGAAATTGAAGCTGATAAATTCTGGTCAGATAGTGCTTCTCCGCAATTGATCGGCAGTATGATCACGGATGAACTGTTAAACAGGAATGATTTTATGATGTACGAAACCCCGGACGTAAAAGCAGTGCATTATGCTGAAGCCTGTGCCGGGTTTGGTGCTGTCCGGCTGGCCGGTTTGCTGCATGATCAGGACAGGTTGAACAGATTGATCCTTCGGTATTCAGAAGTTATAGACAAAAATATTGTGAATACGGAAAATCATGTTGATGTTAATGTATACGGTATCCTGCCCCTGGAAATTTACAGGCAAAATAAAGATGAGAAATTTTTGCAGCAGGGAATTCATCTTGCCGATAAACAGTGGGAAGATCCTCTGGAGAACGGATTAACCAACCAGACAAGATACTGGATTGACGATGTATGGATGATTGGGAGTTTGCAGGTTCAGGCCTATCGGGCAACCGGGGATATGGTTTACCTTGAGAGAGCAGCACTTGAAATAGATACCTATTTAAACAAATTGCAGCAGCCAAACGGATTATTCTACCACGGCGAGGGCGCTCCTTTTTTCTGGGGAAGGGGGAATGGCTGGGTGGCTGCCGGGCTGGCAGAATTGCTATCGGAGTTGCCGGAGGGAAATCCTCACTATGCATCTATCCTGGAAGGATACAAAAACATGATGGATGCTTTGCTGAAATACCAGGCTGATGACGGTATGTGGCGACAATTAATTGATCATGAAGATGCATGGAAGGAAACTTCATCAACAGCGATGTTCGGGTATGCTTTATCAGTAGGGGCCAGAAAGGGACTTTTGGTTGATTCGATCTATATTGCAGCTTATCAGAAAACCTGGAATACACTGATCACTTATATCAATGAAGAGGGCAAATTAACAGATGTTTGTGTTGGTACCGGGAAAAGCGACGATATAAATTATTATCTGGACCGGCCAAGAATAACAGGCGATTTGCACGGTCAGGCACCAGTTCTGTGGTTTGCATACAGTATACTGGCCAGGG
>JAFGQO010000051.1 GCA_016935615.1 Bacteroidales bacterium | reverse complement strand
GGTTCAATATTTTAATTTGATCGCTGAGTGCTATCATAAGTTAGGAATATATGACAGTTCATGGAGTTACTATGACAAAGCATTAAAATTGGACGAAGAGAACATATTAATTAACAATAATTATGCTTATTATCTGGCGGAAGAGAATGTTGAACTGAAGAAGGCATTGAAGATGAGCGAAAAAACAATTAAAAGTGAACCGGAGAATCCAACATATCTTGACACATATGCATGGATATTATTTAAAATGAACAGGATAAGGAAAGCCAGGAAGGTAATTGAAAAAGCTATAGAATACGGAGGGAATGATGATCCTGATATTTTGGATCATTATGGTGAAATATTGTTCAGGTTAGGCAAATATAAAGAGTCTGTTACTATTTGGAATAGAATTTTGGAATTGGATCAGGAACGAAAAGAAGAAATTTCAAAAAAAATTATCAGGGCAAGAGAATTAGTAAAGTGAATTGTGTCATATGCTAAGGCATTGTTTTGCGCTTGTAATATTGGGATTCCTTTTTGGAATTGTTCAGGGACAGGAAAGTAAAGAGGAAATCGAGAGGTTAAAGGAAAGGACTCTTGAGGAGATAAATTATGCAAATGCAATATTAAAGGAAACAAAGGGCAAAAAGGAAGCCTCACTACATGATTTAAGTATTATTAACCATTTGCTTGCCAAAAGAAGGGAATATTTAAAGGAACTGGAAAATGAATCTCATGCAATATCACTGACAATTAATGAAAATGCCGGAAGAATTGATAATGTAAGGGAGATCATAGAGAGGATTAAAGAAAATTATGCTGGAATGATCGTAAGTGCTTACAAAAACAGAAGGAAAAACTATTTGTTCATGTATCTGTTGGCCGCTCAAAATATGAATCAGGCATATAAAAGGTACAGATATATGAAAATATATAATGATTATCAGAGAAGAGAAATCAAAAGACTGGATGAGTTGAACGAGGAACTTACAATAAGAAACGATACACTTAAAAGCATGTATTATGAAATGGAAAAAATCATAGAAGAAGTTAACGCTGAGAATAGAAAGATAAAGGAAGAAACAGCTGAAAAAAATAATATCATAGCAGAATTGGAGAAAAGGGAAAAGGAATTGATTCAGGAAATTAGAGATAAGGAGGCAGTGGCAGAAAGGCTCGAAAAGGAATTAACCACAATAATAGAAGAAGAGAGAAAAAAAGCGAAAAATATTGCCCTGATTGAATCACTTACACCGGAAGAAAGGTTGATATCTGATGAGTTTGGAAAAAACAAGGGAAGGCTTCCCTGGCCAACGGAGAGAGGAATTGTAACGGGAAAAT
Source organism: Bacteroidales bacterium (assembly GCA_016935615.1). Taxonomy (GTDB): domain Bacteria; phylum Bacteroidota; class Bacteroidia; order Bacteroidales; family UBA10428; genus UBA10428. Next base: position 28,185 of record JAFGQO010000051.1, on the reverse strand, counting down.
ATGGTGAACATACCCACCCGGATTATAAGGCTGTGAAAGTTCGTAACGGAGGCATATATATTTCGACAGTGCCTGGAGGTGAGATACATACAATCTTTAAAGGAGTTGTTTCAAGAGTGTTTTCAATACCTGGTGAAAACAATACAGTAATCATAAAACACGGGGAGTACTTTACATTGTATCATAACCTGATCAATGTAAAGGTTGCTCAAAATCAGGAAGTAGAAACGGGACAGTTAATCGGTAATGTATATACAGACAGTAGGACAAGGGAGAGTATTTTATATTTTCAGGTTTGGAAGGAAGAGCATACAAATGACCCGGAGGATTGGTTAAGTAGTGATAAATAGATTTATAAGCAGAATTTTTAGTAATTTTGAATAATTTGTCAGAAAATAGTAACCTCCAGTGGTTGATTTAAGTATATTTAGGTGCACTGAAAAGCAAATGTAAATAATGGAAAAGTCCTTAAGAATAAGTTCTAAGATTGAGAACTTGCGTAAAGTTGAAAGACTGGTTGATGAATTGTCAGCTGAATATAATATAAGTACTGATATTTACGGAAACATTCTTATAGCAGTTCTGGAGGCGGCAAATAACGCAATATTGCATGGCAATAAATTGGAGGAAAGCAAAATAGTAAATATAGAATTACAAATTAAGGACGATAAACTTACATTTAAAATTGAAGATGAAGGTGTAGGATTTGATTATAAAAATGTACCGGATCCTACTGCCCCTGAAAATATCGAAAATGTAAATGGAAGAGGAATTTTTTTGATGGAGAAGCTTTCAGATAAGCTTGAATTCACAAAAAATGGTGCAACGGTAGAAATGGAGTTTAATTTAAAATAAAGGTTGAAAATATACATTGAATACCTCGCCAATACTGATAAGAAAATCGCATTAAAGCTTTTAAAAAAGTGGATTGAGCATATCATCCGGTCGGAAAATTGGAATCCAGGAAAGTTATTGGTCATCATTACAACAGACTACCACCTGAAGGAAATCAACAACTGCTATTTGAAGCACAATTATTTCACAGATGTCATCACATTTGCGGATAACAGAAAAAATATCGCAAATGGCGAGATATACATCAGTTATGATCGGGTAAAAATGAACGCAGAAAAATATAAGGTAACAATACAAGAGGAATTGTTAAGAGTTATTTTACATGGAGTATTGCACATGGTTGGTTATGAAGATAATACTGATGTAGTAAGAATTATGATGAGAAAAAGGGAAGAGCATTATTTAAAAATGAGGAAGAAACTCATATGAATGAGTTTGGAAGTATCACATATCAATGAAAAATACACAGTTTCATAAAAAGGTTATGATTGAGGAATATGATATAATTGTGGTTGGGGGAGGACATGCAGGATGTGAAGCTGCAGCCGCAGCAGCAAAAATAGGAGCAGAAGTTTTATTAATAACAATTGATATGACAAAGATCGCGCAGATGTCATGTAATCCTGCAATGGGAGGTATTGCAAAAGGACAAATATTGCGTGAAATTGATGCATTGGGAGGATTTTCCGGTATTGTGACAGATGAGAGCATGATACAATTCAGAATGTTAAATAAGTCTAAAGGACCGGCTGTATGGAGCCCAAGGGCGCAGTGCGACAGAGACTTATTTACAAAAAGGTGGAGGCTGATTTTAGAAAATATTGATAATCTGGATATTTGGCAGGATAAGGTAAGTGAATTACTAATAAAGAACGAGAGGGTATATGGTGTTCGAACAAAAATGGGAGTTTCATTTCATTCAAAGGCAGTAATATTGACAACAGGAACCTTTGAAGAAGGAGAAATTTACGTGGGAAGATACAGGACAAAAGGTGGAAGAATGGCCGAACCCTATTCGACTGGAATAAGCAGACAATTAAAGAGCGTGGGAATACATTCTGGAAGAATGAAAACAGGAACACCCGCAAGAATTGATGGAAGGACAATTGATTTTGATATACTGGAAGAACAAAAAGGTGATAATGAAATAAGAAGATTTTCTTTTACTGAAACGACAATTCCTGAAATACAAAGAAGCTGCTATATAACCTATACAAATAAAGATGTACATGAAATACTAAAGGAAGGTTTTGAAGAATCGCCAATTTATAACGGCACAATAAAAGGTATTGGGCCAAGATATTGTCCAAGTATAGAAACCAAAATTATAACTTTCGCAGGCAAGGAACATCATCAGCTTTTTTTAGAACCTGAGGGATGGGAAACAAATGAATATTATATAAATGGATTTTCCTCATCGCTTCCTTTACAGGTACAATTTAAAGCATTAAGAAAGATTAAAGGATTGGAAAATGCCAGAATATACAGACCAGGTTATGCAATAGAGTATGATTATTATCCGCCAGAGCAGTTGAAATTAAGTCTTGAAAGCAGGATAATTGACTCCTTATATTTTGCAGGACAGGTCAATGGAACAACAGGGTATGAGGAAGCAGGTGCTCAAGGAATAATCGCAGGGATAAATGCAGCCAGAAAAATTAAATATGATGAACCGGTTGTTCTAAAAAGAGATGAAGCATATATAGGAGTGCTCATCGATGATTTGATCAGCAAAGGCGTGGATGAGCCTTACAGAATGTTTACTTCCAGAGCTGAATACAGGATTTTACTGAGACAGGACAATGCTGATATGCGACTTACGCCCATTGGCATTCAAATCGGTATGATTGAAAAGAAAAGAGAAAATACGTTTTATGAAAAAATTGCCAGAAGAAAGGAAATAATTAAGTTTATTGAAGAATACAGCCTGGTTCCGGAAAAAATAAATTCATATCTGATCAGACAAAATACTACCCCGATAAAGCAGAAAATAAAGCTGCGGGATATCTTGTTGAGACCGGAAATTTCAATTCAGGAAATAAAGGATATTATAGAAGAAATAAAGGTTTTCACAAAGGAAGGGAAATATTACGACAAAGAGCTGATGGAATCAATTGAAGTAGAAATCAAATACGAAGGATACATTGAAAGAGAAAGAATGCTGGCTGAAAAGGTAAAAAGACTCAATGGTATAAGGATCGCAGAAGAAATAGAATATGAAGATTTTAAGTCGATTTCCACAGAAGCAAGGCAAAAGCTGAACAGGATAAAACCGGAGACAATAGGCCAGGCATTAAGAATACCAGGGGTTTCACCAAGCGATATTAATATTTTGTTATTGTACATGGGAAGATAAGATGTCAGGCAGGAGGAAGCACTGTTCCACGTGGAACAAAATAAACAGTATATAACGAAAGCAATTGTAATCTATGGCCAGTCTTTCAGCCATAAAAAACAAAATCAGAAGGATCCCTGAAAAACCAGGTGTCTATCAGTTTTATAGTAAAGCAGGCGAAGTTTTATACATAGGTAAAGCCAAAAACTTAAAGAAAAGAACTTCAAGTTATTTTGGCCGGATCAGTACAATTTCTTACAAACAGCAAATCCTGGTAAACAAAATACATGATTTAAAATATATTCTTGTTGAAAATGAAACTGACGCTTTACTCTTGGAAAATAACTTAATAAAGGAATATAAACCCAGATATAATGTATTGTTAAAGGATGATAAGACATTTCCCTGGATTTGCATAAAAAATGAAGCTTTTCCAAGATTGTATTATACCCGGAAAACTGTTGATGACGGATCAGAATATTTCGGACCTTATACATCTGTCATGATGATCAAGACCTTATTTGCACTTATCAGACAGCTGTATAAGCTCAGAACCTGCAATTATATATTATCACAGGAAAATATAAGTAAAAAGAAATTTAAGCGTTGTCTTGAATATGATCTGGGCAATTGCATGGCACCATGTGAAGGACTTCAGAATGAAGAAGATTATGCTTCATCCTTGAAACAAATAAGGGAAATTCTTAAAGGGAACCTGCAACAGGTTATAAATCATTTGAATCAAAAGATGTTACAATATGCAGAAGTTTATGAATATGAAAAAGCACAGCTGATCAAAAAGAAACTGGAAATCCTGGACAAATTCAAAGCTAAATCAATGATTGTAAATCCCGGGATTAACAATGTTGATGTATTTTCCATTATTGATGAACCGGGTTTTGCATTTGTCAACTATATGAAATTGGTTAGCGGAGCAATTGTACAAGCACATAACATTGAAATCATTAAGAGGATAGAAGAAACTGCAGAAGATATTTTGGTTTACACCATCTATGAGATAAGAAGCAGATTAAACAGCAATTCAGACGAAATTATCGTTCCGTTTAAGCTCGATTTGACGCTACACGGAGTACATTTCACGGTACCTGTAAGGGGAGATAAAAAGAAATTGCTGGATTTATCTGTCAGAAATGTGAATTCATTTAGGATCGAAAGGATGAAAGTACAAGAAAGCAACAAAAGAAAACCATTTGAAAGACATGCGTTGGAGTCGCTTAAGAACAAACTCAGGCTGAAAGTAATACCAAATCATATTGAATGCATAGATATTTCAAATATTCAGGGCAGAGAAGCAGTTGCATCATGTGTTGTATTTAAATCGGGAAGACCCTGTAAATCTGAATACAGACATTTTAACATAAGAACAGTGCAAGGGATCAATGATTATGCATCAATTGCAGAAATAGTAAGAAGAAGACTGAGATACTTCAATGATCAGCAACTGAAACTACCGGATGTATTCGTAATCGATGGAGGTAAAGGTCAATTGAATGCAGCACTGAAAGAAATTAATGATGCAGGAATGAAGGACCAAACAACCTGCATAGGAATAGCCAAACGACTGGAAGAAATCTATGTTCAGGGAGATCCGGTGCCTTTATATATTGAAAAGAATTCACCGGCTCTGAAAATGATACAAAGAATTCGAAATGAAGCACACCGTTTCGGAATATCTTTTCATAGGGCTAAAAGGTCAAAATCCATGTTAATGTCTGAGCTGGACCAGATTAAAGGGATCGGAACGGTAACTAAAAACAAACTGTTGTTAAAAGTAAAGGATATTGACTCAGTAAGAACCATGCAATTGACAGATCTAGAATCAATTATTGGTAAAAGAGCAGGTCGGATATTGTATGAGTATTTGCATATAAACTCATAGCTTGCGCGAGGTTGTAAAATGTACAAAATCTGTGAGGGAGCTCTTAATTTCTCCTGAAGGAAAAGAATCCAATTCCTTTAATGCCATTCTACTATATTCCAGCATTTTATTCATTGCATATTCGATTCCACCCGCCCTCTCAATGAAATCAATAATTTCTGAGTATCTGTCACGGTTTATTGTTCCTTTATTTAAAAAGTGCAGATACTTATGTCTGTCATGAGGATTTGCAGCTGAAAGGGAATGAATAAGTGGAAGTGTTAATTTTTTGTCTTTCATATCATTCCAGACAGGTTTTCCAGTCAAATTGTTGTTTTGGAAATCAAAAAGGTCATCTCTAATTTGAAATGCAATACCCAGAAATTCTCCGAAACGTTTCATTTTATTCACTGTATTGTCATCCACATCCATTGATTTTACACCGCTTGCACTACAGCAACTGATTAACGTGGCAGTTTTTTTTCTTATGATCTCAAAATACTGATCTTCGGTAATTGTTAATTTACGTGAATACTTTATTTGCAAAAGCTCTCCTTCACTCATTTCTTTCACTGCATCCGATACCAGATGCAATAATTCGTATTCCCGTTCATTCATCGCAAGTAAAAGTCCTTTTGCAAGCAGGTAATCTCCCAGCAAAACAGAGATTTTAGATTTCCAAATGGCATTCACTGAGAAAAAGCCTCTTCGTCGATGAGAGTCATCAACAACATCATCGTGTATCAATGTGGCTGTATGAAGCATTTCAATCAGGGCTGCGGCGGTAAATGTGGATTTATTCGGTTCACCAAACAGCTTAGCAGCAAGAAATACCAGCAAAGGCCTCATTTGTTTGCCTTTTCTTCTTAAGATATATTTAATCAGCAGATCCAGCAGTGGCATGTTTGATTTCATGCTATTTCTGAAATAACTGTCAAATTCGCGGAGTTCTTTTAAAACAGGTTTTCTTATTTTCTTAAGTGAGGTCATTTGCAAAGATTTGGTATCAAAAGTAATAATATTCCGTTTGTTTTACTACTTTGCTTCCAATGGGGAAAATGAAAGGATGCAGGGACTTAGGCCACATTCCTTTATTGGTGATGTTTTTGTTGATTACATACTTAGAACTTAAGATATATTTATATATTTGTTTGTAGATATATAGAAATTGTATTCAATTTCAATTATTGCAGGCTTTGCTATATACAACTGCTCCATATCTTAGTAATATTTGTCTGAAATGAAATTTAAAGGTCTTACCGCTGAACAACTGGAAATCGCTGCAAGCATGCTCAAAGCAATTGCTCATCCCACAAGAATTGCCATTCTCGAATTTCTGGAGAACGGGAGGCATTCTACAGTCACGCAAATCCATAAATATCTGCAAATTGAACAGTCAACCACTTCACATCATCTTGGCATTTTAAAGGATAAAGGTGTGCTTAGTTCGAAACGGGAAGGGAAAAACACATATTATTATATCCGTAACGAAAGTCTGAGTGCACTTGTAGATTGTATCAGTAAATGTACTTGCTGAAACAATAAGAATAAGGGAATTTTCTGCAGGCAGGGGTATTATGCTTAACACGCTCTTTGTCTTATCATCCTAATACAAATCCAATGGGTTCACAACCAAAACTTTTTCTGCTTGACGCTTATGCATTAATTTTCAGGGCTTATTATGCATTCATCAACAGGCCAATGATTAATTCGAAAGGGATGAACACGTCCGCAATATTCGGATTTACCAGTGCCCTGATTGAGATTGTTAAAAAAGAAAAGCCTGATTATATTGCTGTAGCGTTTGATCCGCCAACACCGACATTCAGGCATAATATTTACAAAAACTACAAGGCAAACAGGTTAAAAACCCCTGAAGAAATAGTAAAATCCGAACCTTATATCAAAAAGATTCTAAAGGCTTTAAATATTGAGATACTCCAGGTTGACGGATATGAAGCAGACGATGTTATTGGGACGCTTGCAAAAAAGGCAGAAGAAAAAGGATGGATGACTTATATGGTCACTCCGGACAAAGATTTTGCACAGCTGGTATCAGATAAGACATTCATGTATAAACCCTCAAAAGGCGGGAATGTAAATGAAATTATTGGGATTCAGCAGGTAAAGGATATTTTTAAAGTTGATAAACCTCATCAGGTTATCGATATACTAGCACTTTGGGGAGATAGTACGGATAATATTCCCGGTGTGCCAGGGATCGGTGAGAGGACTTCAAAAGAACTTATAGCTGCATATGAAACAATAGAAAACCTCCTGTCAAACCGGGAAGCATTGAAAGGTAAGCTTAAGGAAAGTATCCTGGAATACGAGAAGCAGATTCATCTGTCAAGGCAGCTGGCAAAAATTGTTACAGATGTGCCAGTGAAACTGGAGCCAGAAAAACTGAAGTTGAAGCACTGGAACGTTGAAGAAGTAAAAGATATATTTTATGATCTTGAGTTTAAAGCGTTATTAACCAGGTTACTGAACACAAATACCGAAAACACCAAACAAGGAAACTTATTCTTCAGTGAAGAAATAAAGGAATCAGAAAAACACGAACATCTGCAATACAGCGCATCCAATGTTACACATCAATACCATCTTGTCTCTGATCCCGGTCAGTTGAAAAACCTTGTTCAGTCATTACTCACGCTGAATGCTTTTTGTTTTGATACAGAAACAACTGGTTTGGATGTTCGTAAGGCTGATGTTATAGGCATTGCTATTTCATATGAAAAAGGTAAGGGTTACTACATACCCTTGTCAGAGGATCATAGAAGCGAATTTCTTGAAATACTTAGACCGGCATTTAAATGTAAGAACATCAGAAAAATAGGACAAAACCTGAAATTTGATTTACAAATTTTGAATAAATACGGAATTAAAGTTGAAGGGCCTTTTTTTGATACCATGATCGCACATTATCTGATACAACCCGAGCTGAAGCACAATCTGGATTATCTTGCTGAAATATATCTTGATTACAAGACCATAAGTATTGAGGAGCTTATCGGCAAAAAAGGCAGAGACCAGAAGAACATGAGAGACATAGATGTGCAGGAGGTCAAAGAATATGCATGTGAAGATGCGGACATCACATGGCAGCTATCAGGGATACTTAAGAAAAAGATATTGGAAATGCACCTTGACAGGCTTTCAGAAAAAATCGAAATGCCATTGATCAAGGTTTTGGCAGAAATGGAAGATTCGGGATTTAATATTTCTACTGATACATTATATAAATATTCCGAAATTCTTAAAAAAGAAATAAATACAACAGAAAAAGAAATACATAAACTGGCGGGTGTTCAGTTCAATATTTCTTCCCCAAGACAGTTGGGTGAAATCTTGTTTGAAAGGCTTAAAGTCACTGAAAATGTAAAAAGAACCAAATCGAAACAATACTCAACCAGTGAGGAAGTACTGAGCAAAATTGCAGATAAACACCCGATAGTAAACAAAATCCTGGAATACAGGGCGCAGTTGAAACTTTTAAATACTTATGTGGATGCATTACCAGCATTGGTTGATCCGAGTACAAACAGAATCCATACTTCATTTGACCAGGCATGGGTGGCCACAGGAAGACTCAGCTCAAAAAATCCAAATTTACAGAACATACCTGTCCGTGATGAACGGGGAAGAGAAATCAGGAAGGCATTCATACCGAGTAAGGGTAATATTCTGCTTTCGGCAGATTATTCGCAGATTGAGCTCCGTCTGATGGCTCATTTCAGTGGAGATGAAAACATGATCGAAGCATTTTTAAACAAGGAAGACATACACACTGCCACAGCAGCAAGAATATTTAAAGTGCGTTTTGAGGAGGTCACACGTGAAATGCGAAATAAAGCAAAAACTGCCAATTTCGGCATTATTTATGGTATTTCCTCGTTCGGACTGGCCCAACGACTGAATATATCAAGAAAAGAAGCAACGGATCTGATTACGGACTATTTCAAGACGTATCCCAAGGTAAGGGAATATATGTACAAATCCATACAGTTTGCAAAAGAGGAAGGGTATGTTGAAACCATCATGGGACGAAGACGGTATATCAGTGACATTAATTCTGCAAATGCTGTCGTCAGGGGTGTTGCAGAGAGAAATGCAATTAATACACCGCTTCAGGGCAGTGCAGCAGACATCATAAAACTTGCCATGGTCAACATACATAAGCTAATCGGAGATCGCTTTAAAACCTGCATGATTCTTCAGGTCCATGATGAACTTGTATTTGATGTTTACAAACCCGAACTGGAACAAATAACTGAAATCGTTTTGAATGAAATGGAACACGCCATTGATCTGAAGGTTCCCCTGACTGTAGAAATTGGCACGGGTGAAAACTGGCTGGAGGCGCACTGATCTTCCCTGGTCTTTTAATATACCTGATAGTTAAATCGTACGTATCTTATGGATTTCTTCAAGGTATTTGTTGCGAATATTCTGTAAACGGTTCACATCAGGATTTTTAAGGTACAATCTGATAAAATCAAGAATTCTTTTCTGGTAAATAAATCCCATTGCAGCATCAAAATTACTGTTGTCCAAATTGTTTTTAACATTGATTGTAACCTCCCTGAACAGATTCCAGTCTAACTGAAAGGGAGCTGTTAAATAATAGGTTAAAAGATCTTCAACATCTTTATAAACATGATCTGCAATTTTTTCCAGGCAAAATACCTTATTGATTTTAATAATACCGGGGGCATGAATGTTACGTTTTTTACTTAAAGAGAATCCTGCATCAGAATAAGATCTTTGAATATCGGCAATGTTGTTGTAGGTCATCATCCCCCGTAAACGGATGCAGTCGTATGTATGATTACTTAACAAAATTTCTGCGGGGCAGGCGTCAATCTTAAAATTGAAATAACTGCAAAGATTTTGTGTTAAGCGTAGGGTTGCTTCAATGCTTTGTTTTTTCGAAATCACGATGTAAAAAGACTCCGGTTTTTTTTCAGAGGGGAGATTTTTACCGAGATATCCGGGAAATGGTTCCTGGCTTTCAAGTACAAAAGTGTTTTGAACAATATTATGTTCCACAGTCTGGAGCATTTCCTCCTTAATCAGGGAACCCAATGTCTCAATTTGAACCAGATCATTCATATGAGGAACCCGTTGTTATGCAAAGTTAGTCTATTTATTGCAAAATGTGCAAAGTCGGAAACTGAAGATGAAAATCCGGTGCAATCAGGCGAACCACTTCAGAAGAATATTCCGAATGGTTTCGGTTTTAACGGGTTTCACAATATAATCATTCATGCCGGATGAAATAGCCTTGGATTTTGTTTTGGAGTTCACGGATGCAGTCATTGCAATGATCGGCATCTGATAGCCGGAACCACGAATTTCAACTGTTGTCTGGATGCCGTCGAGATCAGGCATATAAAGATCCATGAATAGAATGTCGTAAGGTTTTTGTCTGATTTTTGTAAGAACTTCATTGCCGTTACAGGCTATATCAATGTTGAACCCAAGATTTCCAAAAATTGATTCCGCGACTTTTATATTGATTGCGTTGTCTTCCGCAACTAAAATAGAAAGATCCTTCCGAATTTTATGGGATATCTCGACGGATGTTCTTTGTATTTCAGGGAAAGGACCATATAAACAATTGAGTACATCTAACGATTCGAAAGGCTCTACCAGATAATGGTCAATACCAAACCGTCTGGCCTGAATGTAGTTATCATGTTTATGATTGGCACTGATCATGATCAGAATGTGATTATCGGTGAGATCTTTTTCTTGAAGTTCCTTTGCTATTTGGAATCCATCCAGACCAATTTCATCCATAATAATCAGTAAATGATAGAATTCGGTTTCACTTTTTAAAATAACATTTAAATCATAAAGATCTTCATGCTGTGTATCAAATATTTCGCTGGTGATTTTTTCATGTTCAAGTAAGCGTATAATGCGGTTTTTCGCATGAGGATTCCTTAAAATCAATAATGCCCTGATATCCTCTGCCTTTTTCACATCATTAAAGCTACAACTCTTCTCAAGTTTTTCGTTTGAGTATACTTCGATGGTGAAACAGAATTTTGTACCCGGATTTTCAGGGTTGGAGGATAAACTGGAAGGGCTTTCAGCCCAGATTTCACCGTTCATAAGATTTACAAGTTGTTTTGCAATGGTAGTGCCTAGTCCGGATCCCCCATACTTTCTTGATGTTGATTCTTCAGCCTGGGTAAACGAATTGAATATTGTTTCGATTTGCTTCTGCTTAATGCCCACACCGGTATCTGCCACATGGAAAAGTAGAGTTATATTCTGATCGTACTGCTCTGCTAAATCAACACCTACTTCTATCTCACCCTCATGTGTAAATTTGACGGCATTGCTGATGAGATTTGATAAAATCTGTCTGAGGCGAAAAGGATCGCTGATAATGTTATCCGGGATGTTTGGACTAATGTTCAATGTAAGTTTTAATTTCTTATTTTCAATAATGGGTCGGAATAAATTAAGGCAAAGCTTTACTTCATCTCTAAGCTTAAAGGGAATTTCTTCAATTTGCATTTTCCCGGCTTCAATCTTTGAAACGTCCAGGATATCATCGATTAGACCCAGCAGAAGATCTGCTGATTTTCTGACGATATCGATGTATTCTTTCTGTTCGGGTGATAAATTGCTCTTATTCAATGCTTCGGTCATTCCAATAATGCCATTCATAGGCGTTCTGATTTCATGGCTCATTTTTGCCAGAAACTCCGATTTGGCATTATTTGCCGCAGCTTCATATTTTCTGGACTTTTCAATGTGGGAAATATCGACAAATGCACTCAGGATCAAATCTTCACCATCCATGGTAAAAGGGATCTCTTTTTTATAGACTGATACTTCCTCACCTTCATGCCGGTATACTACAAATTGATCTGAGTCATATGCCGATACAAAAGGGGCTTTGTCATAATAGTCCCTCGATAGCATGAATCGTTCCGTAAGATTCCGGTTGTATATGTCTTCATCGGGTTTGATGAGCAAAAGTTCACGTGCACACTGATTGATGATTCTGGTGCGGTTCCTTTGATCAAGAACCATGATACCAATCGGCAGGTTGTCGAAAATAAGATTGTACCTTGAAAGTTCCTTGCCTGCCTTTAATCTGAACTTGATGTTGCTCCCAAGCTTTCCAATGATGATCAGGAACAAACTTAAAAGAACAATAAAACTCAAAACAGCTGAAAGAATAATGCGGTTGATGATCAGATGCAGTATAATGCTGCTCTGCATGGAAAAAATCAATCCGAAGCGGTTGTTCAGAGCGGTCATTGGATGGTAGACAGAAACAAGCTTTTCTTTTCCGCCGGCAAATTCGGCATCGTGGATCATATAATCAGATAATTCCTGATTTATGGCGTTTGTTATCTCATCGATACGTGTAAATATTACATCTTCGTTCATATTGCTGACCGGAATACCCCCTTCATTGTCCACAATCCACTGCCAGAATATATTCTCAAAGCGGTATTTGCTCAGAACGAACATAAAATACCTGTTTAAATCAAGGGTAAAGACTACATTGGCAAAGACCTTCCGTTCCCTGTAAACGGGCAGGGTGTATTGATAATTACCATTGTCTTTCACTACGAATTCTTTTTCATATAAAGTATTCTGCCTTTGAGTCTTGAAAGGATCAATAAGCAGGGTATTTCTTGCATTGAAGGAAATGTTCAGAATATTGTTGTTTCGGTCATAAATTGACATGTTCCTGATCAGGTTGTTGTATTTGGTGAAGAGAAGTTCCAGAATCTTAAGTCCTTCCTGCTCCATGTCATCACTGGTAATATTTATTTTATCCAGCAGATTGGAAAACAAGACGGAATGTACATCATTTTCGAACTGCATCAGTTCTCTTTCAATTTCAGAAGCAGTTGTTTCAGCCTGCCTGAACATCAGATTTCTCTGAAAAGCAAGCTGGTCTTTATAGATTTTGATGTTGAAGTATAAGTTGATGGAAATAATTACCGTACTGGCAATCAGAAAGAGATAAACGTATTTCCTCATATAAAATCTTTGAAATAAATACTATTGTATACGGGAATTTTGTTTATCCGGTTCTGTATTTTTCATGATTATCAAGAAAAATATTGACATAACTTCTGTATCGTGATGCATGAAGCAGTCCTGATTTATATGCTTCAATAACAGCACAATTGGGCTCGTTAAGGTGGGTGCAATTATAAAACCGACAATTCTTTGACAACTTAAAAATATCATTGAAATACAGGCCAATCTCATTTTTACCCAGGTCTATAATACCAAAACCCCTGATACCAGGTGTGTCAATTGCATAACCACCAAAGGGCAGTTCGATCATCTCGGGATATGTGGTTGCATGCTTGCCGGCCATATGATATGAAGAGATCTCCAACGTCTTTAAATTCAGTCCGGGACAAAGACGATTGATCAGTGTGGTTTTCCCGACACCTGAATTGCCGGCAATAATACTGATTTTATCTTTCAGCAGGGGGATCAGGAGTTCAATTTCCTTATCCACTTGCAAAGACATTTTAATGCATCTGTAATCTGCAAATTCATAGATTTTTATAAATTCTTTCAACCAGGTGAGATCTGTTTCGTCATACAGATCCGTTTTGTTGATCAAAAGAAAACTTTTGATGTGATATGCTTCGGCGGTCATTAAAAACCGGTCAATAAATTCAAGAGGTGTTACAGGAGATTTTAGTGTAATCATTAAGATAAGCTGATCAACGTTGGCTGCAAGGATCTGACTTTCTCGGGCAAGCTTTGTGGCTTTGCGGATGATATAGTTCTTACGTTCCATGATTCTGTTTATCACACCGGAGTCTTTTCCTGTGATTTCGAAAAGCACATGATCGCCTACGGCGACAGGATTTGTATTCCTTATATTCCTGACTCTGAAAGCTCCTTTAAGTTTACATTTATACAAATTCATGCCACTTTTTACAATGTGCCAGCTCCCGGTCGTTTTAATTACAATTCCTTTTTCCAATGCAACCTGTTTATTTATAATTTTGTATCGTATCGGCTAAAGTAGTAAGAGATTTGAATTTTTTCGTATATATGGCCCGTTATCATTGAAAGTATAAAACGTGAAGACCATAAGACAAAATTTTACAATAAGAGCAAGACCTGAGGAGGTTTTTCAGGCAATTATCAATCCGCTGACAATTGAACTCTGGAGCGGTTATCCTGCACAAATGGAAGCCCGGGAGGGATTTGAATTTTCGATGTTCGATGGAAGCATTTCAGGAAGAAACCTGAAGATAATTCCTGACCGCAGGCTCGTTCAGCAATGGTATTTTGGAGATGTCCCGGAGCAATCGGTTGTTACAATAGACCTCATTCCTTTTAAGAACAGAACGAAAGTCGAGCTGGAACACACAAATGTTCCTGATGAGGTTTATGAGGAATTTGAAGAAGGCTGGAGGAAATATTACTGGGGTGCTGTTATCGAATACTTTAAATAGTCGAAAAAAGATTGTTACAGGGTTGAATATGGCAATCATTTTCTAAAGGGAAAAGTAATTTATTTATAGATATATAGAAAATATATTTAAGGCAGAGATTTAAGCAATAACCATGCAACTGCATAGAGAAGATATTGAACTTACTGCTCCGGCGGGTTCATTTGAGTCACTGATGGCTGCCATACAGGGAGGTGCAGACTCGGTCTATTTCGGTATTGGTGAAATGAACATGAGGGCAAGGTCGGCCATGAATTTCAAAGAACACGACCTGGACAGGATTATGCAGATTTGCAGACATTTCGGGAAACGGGCTTATCTGACGTTGAACATTGTGTTCTATAATCAGGAGATTGATAAGCTGAAAAAGACAATTAAGTCGGCAAGAGAAAAAAAAGTTGATGCGATCATTGCATCTGATCAGGCTGCCATTCAATATGCCCGGGAGATTGGAATGGAGGTGCATGCATCTACACAGCTTAATATCAGCAATACAGAATCACTGAAATTCCATTCAAAATACATCGATGTTGCTGTGCTGGCAAGAGAATTGAACTTGGATCAAATCAGAGAGATCAAAAATCAGATAGAAGAACAAAATATAACAGGTCCGTCCGGAGGTCCCATCAGGCTGGAAGTCTTTGCACACGGGGCGATGTGCATGTCAGTCTCGGGTATATGTTATTTAAGTCTGCAACAGCACAATCATTCAGCCAACAGAGGAGACTGCCTGCAGGATTGCCGAAGGAGTTATATCCTGAAAGAACAGGATACAGGCCGGGAACTGGAAGTTGACAATCACTATATCATGTCGCCGGGAGACTTATGCACCATACATATACTTGACAAAATAATGGACGCAGGCGTTACTGTGCTGAAAATAGAAGGCCGGGCCAGATCACCGGAATATGTCAGGATCGTTTCAGAATGCTATGACCAGGCGTTGAAAAGCTACTTCGAAGGAACCTATTCCAGGGAGAAAATCGAAAACTGGAGAAAAAGGCTGTCATCTGTATACAACAGGGGTTTCTGGGAAGGCTATTATCTTGGGCGGGAACACGGAGAATGGAGCGGTGCATACGGTTCGAAAGCGAGCCAAAGAAAAATGTACATAGCAAAAAACATCAATTATTTCAATAAGATACATGTTGCTGATTTTCTTTGTGAAGCAGGTTCCCTGAAAGTCGGTGATCAGGTATACATCATAGGGCCTTCGACGGGAGTGATCAAACATCAAATTGACGAAATACATGTGGATTTGAAAAAGGTAGAAGAAGTTACAAAAGGAGAGCGTTTTTCCTTCCCGATACAAAACAGGATCAGAAGATCAGACAAGCTTTATAAAATCGTGGATGTGCCGGATCAAAATCAGACCGGCCCATGATCAAACAGGTGAAACCCTGAAATGCAAAAAGGCAGCCAGCAATTGATGTACTTTCATTTTACGGTACTTTCAAAGGTTTTGCATTTGGGGAATCACTTTCGTTTTTATGTTGTTTAATATTTTCAATAAAAAGGTCAAATAAAAACTCTGTATCTGTTGGTCCCCCTGATGCTTCCGGATGAAACTGGGTTGAGAAAAAAGGTTTGCTTTTATGCCGCATGCCCTCGTTTGTGTTGTCATTCAGATTTATGAACCAGGGTTCCCAGTCGCCCGGCAGTGTAAGGTTGTCAATTGCATATCCGTGATTTTGTGAGGTAATAAACGATTTGTTTGATTGATTTAATATAACAGGCTGATTGTGACTGCGATGACCATATTTAAGCTTATAGGTATCGGCACCGGCAGCCAATGCAAGGAGCTGATTTCCCAAACAAATTCCGTAAATGGGTATGTCGTGGTCGATGGCTGTACGGAGTGATTTAATGGTGGGTTCACACTTTTTGGGGTCACCGGGACCGTTTGAAATGAACAATCCGTCATACTGCTCTTTTTTGATATCGCAGTCATAGGGGACCACTGCAACGGTAGTGTCACGCTTCAATAAATTCCGGATAATGTTATACTTAACACCGCAATCAATCAATAAAATGCGATGCCTGCCAGTGCCAAAAACTTTTTTTTCCCGTGTGCTTACTTTCTCCACAAGGTTTTCCTGGTTGGGATCATAAAAATCGACCTGCTGATCATCATAAATAATTTTTCCGGTCATGGTGCCTTCTTCACGAAGTATTTTTGTAAGCAACCGCGTATCTATTCCATATATTCCGGGTACATTGAATTCCTCCAGCCATTTACCCAGACTTTTGTTTGCATTCCAGTGACTGTAATCGTCTGTATAATCGGAGATTATTAAACCTGTAATGTGCAATGAATAGGATTCAAAATATTTATACATGTCGTTTTCCAGCAGATCCCCCGGGACTCCGTAATTTCCAACAATCGGATAGGTAAGTACCAGTATCTGTCCCTTGTATGAGGGATCTGTAAGACTTTCAGGGTAACCTGTCATGGCAGTATTGAAAACAACTTCCCCGGAAACAGATTTTTTCCTGCCGAAGGAAAATCCAGTGAATTCTTTTCCGTCTTCAAGAACAAGTTTTATTTTTTTCTCTTTTTGCATCGATCAGCAAAGAATAACTAAAGGGTGGACAAAGAGTCTATAATTTCTCCGACTTGTGCAGGACTGATTTTTTTGGCAATGATCTTTTTGTTTTCATCCAGCAGATAAATCTGGGGAGTTGAAAGGATATCATATGTAAGTTTGTATTCGTATGAATACGGATTCCAGGCGTTTATCCAGTCATATATCTGATATTCATTCACAAAATCAGACCACTTCATTTTCCCTTCTTCTCCGAACAAGGTACTGATTGAAAGTATTTTAACATCATATTTCGCCAGCGAATTTACATACAGGTCATACAACTCGGGAACAGCCGTCTTGCAATGTCCGCAGTCAGCTTCCCAGAACAGCAGCACGGTATATTTCGCAGAAATCTGGTGCAGTGTTATTTTAACACCGACGTGGGGATACCGTTTTAATGAAGTGTCTTTTGAAGCCTCAATGAAATGACCGGACGGAACTGATATCAATTCCATGTCGGGCGCAACCTTCCCGATTAATAAGGGTTTTGTCTTTTCAACCCTTGTTTTCAGATCAGCTATGAATGATGAATCACTCCACCATGATCCGGGAATGTAATATTTCTCTGCAATGTGTATCTGAACCGCGTCCATTCCCATAATATTGCTTTTTCCGAAATGGTTAAAGAGTGTGACCAGAACGTAGCGGAAAAGCGTTGAATCGGATTTTGCCAGTTTAATGATCCGGTCCGCCTCCGGAATAATTGTATCAGGAATCTGAGGAATGACTTTTGAGATGTAGTTGATCAATTTGTTTTCATAAAGCGGTGTGCGAAGCATTCTTGCATCTGAAAGATCAAAATTGTCAAAATAATGATTCCTGTAATAATAATACTGCCAGTTACCGCCAGTGACATTTCCCTCTGCATCTCCCGGAGGCTCAGGAACATTGACATCAAGCGTCGATTCAAGGAATTTCCCCACAAACAAATCAGGATGTTTTTCCGATATGGTCTCAATCATGCTGATACGGTCAGTGTTGACCAGTTGCAGCTCCTGCATGAGTTTATCCGGATCACCCTGGTCGTTCTGAACGAGCGCGGAAAGACTGTCTGCTTTAGCACGAAGCATGGCCATATACTTTTGAAAATCAAGAAATATCTGATTTTCTTCTGATCCTTCAAATTCCAGACTGCCAACAAAATCGGAAGTGTCTGTCTGAATAGTGAATTGCTGGTCGCTTCCCATAATGATGTCGAAATAGTTTGTGTTGGGAAGAAAAACAAAGTACAGTCCTTCCGGCAATTTGTTTTCGCCCTGAAAAACGCCGTACCCTCTTTCATCAATACGTACAGTATCGTCAGGGTACATCGATTGGTTCAGGTAATGGCCCAGAATTACGGTTGTGTCTTTAAGATTGTTCACTGTAAGATCAATTTGATAACCCTGACTGTAAAGTGATGAAAAAGAAAACAGCAAAAAACTGATGAAATATAATATTTTTAGGCCCTTCATAAGTGCTTGATTATATTTTGATTGAATATTATCTCAAACGACCAAAAATAATCAATTATTGTAACAATTAAAACAGATATTTACGGAAAGGCTTTACAGGAAGCTCACAGTTCACTTATATATCACAGTGTAATTTCAATTCTATTTTTTTACTTTTGAAGACATAAATTATAATTTTTCTGAAATGCGAACATTGTCGGAATGTCAGGAAATCATTAATCAGGCTTTTCTGGAAATGAATCTTCCTGAAGAACCTGCAAATTTATTCGATCCCCTGCGGTATGTCTTAAGGCTTGGAGGTAAAAGAATACGGCCATCTCTGGTTTTGATGGCATGCAATGTGTTTTCTGAAACCATCGAAGACGCAATCTATCCCGCACTGGCAATGGAGGTATTTCATAACTTCACGCTGGTTCACGATGATATAATGGATAATGCATTACTGAGAAGAGGCAGGCCGACTGTGCACACAAAATGGAACCGCAACACAGGAATATTGTCAGGTGATGCAATGGTGATCAAGTCATTTGAATTGCTGACACATGTGTCTCAAGGTTTTATGCCTGAATTGCTTGCGCTGTTTTGCAGGACTGCCCTGAAAGTATGCGAGGGACAACAATATGATATGGATTTTGAAACGAGGAAAGAAATATCTCTGGATGAGTACCTGAAAATGATTGAACTGAAGACATCTGCACTGATTGCTGCTTCATTGAAGACAGGTGCTGTGATAGGAGGGGCGGGGAAAAATGATGCGGAACATTTGTATGAGTTTGGCAGAAACGTGGGAATTGCATTCCAGATTCAGGATGATTACCTCGATTTGTATGCTGATCCGTTAATATTCGGTAAAAATATCGGGAATGACATTGTCGCCAACAAGAAGACAATTTTATTTGCTCTTGCAACACAAACGGCACAGGGGAAAGTTAAAAGGGAGCTCATGCATTGGCTTGAAAGTAAAGAGTTTAATCGGATTGAAAAAATCAATGCCGTAAAGGCTATTTACGACAAACTGGGTATACGGGAACAAATCATCCGTTACATAAAACATTATCATGAAACGGGTGTAAGCCATCTTAAAAGAATTGCAGTTTCTGAAAGCCAAAAGGATGAATTGCTTAAAGTCTCCGACTTTTTGCTTGTCCGAAATGAGTGAATGATATTTACAACCTGATCTGCAAGATATCTTTTCTCCCGGGATTTTCCGGGAAGTCAGTTCCCAAACTTTTGTATATAGGTATCGTAATGCTTACTGTAAATCTTTTCCATGTCACTGCTCAGATCATCCTGAGAATAATTTCTGCAGAGCATTTCAAGATTTTGCAGTATCTGAAGGTTAAAAACCACTTCATCGTTTATGCTGGAGATAAAGCTTCTGTTTTGATCAAAGTAGAAATTTAGTTTTGAATCAGTGATTGTACCAAGATCAGAAACCAGACGGCCGGCTCTTTCCGGTCGGTCACACTGAAAAAAAAGATCGGCCATACGGATCAACGTGTAGTCATAGGGTATTTTTTCATTCGGGGTTAGTTCCAGGCAACGATCCAAAACTGAAATGGCTTTTTCTGTTTCTCCCTCCTTTACAAGTTCTTCTGCGAGCTGAGTGAATCGCAGTCGCAACCTGATTATGGACATTGTTCGGGTGTGGAAATCATCAAGATATACGTCCGGATCGTTCATATTGCCCCAACGGAATTTTTCCATAAGATTCTCATACATGAGTTCAGATTCAAAACGACCTGCTTCATACCTGCTTGTGAGGGTTGATTTGATGGGGACCAGCCTGTATGCAAACCCTTCAAGCTGCATGTATTCTTCAAGGCCAAGCGTCCCTTCATGATTGAGGGATGCATAATACACCGGACGTTCCCAATTGTTGTTGGCCAATATATCGAGTACAATCAATTCGCTTTTTCCGATCATGTTCCTGCCGAATCGCCATTCAATGGCGGGCACTATCAGGCCGGAATCTTCTCTTTTCACTGTGCCGTTGCTCAAAATAACTGCTGTGTCAACAGGTATTCTGAAGTTCCTGACAGGTATGTAATTGAAGGTTTCTCCTGAAGCGGACCGGACTTTCGCGTCAGGGTGGTCACTTGATATGAATTCAAGGATTTCTTTAAGATCTGCCGTTTGCTCCGTCCGTTCCTGCACATATATCTGATCACGTGTTCCGTTGATATATTGTTCGGGTTTCAGTGACATTGGAAGCGGTTCGGATTCATAGGCCTTCATTTGCATCTGGTCAGCATACCAGGACATATTCAGGAGCATAAGATTCACAACCCTTACATCGGTTCGAATACCCTCAACTTCCTGTGCATACCATAAAGGGAAAGTATCATTATCACCGTTTGTGAATAAAATGGCATTGGGAGCGCAGGTGTTCAGGTAGTTGTAAGCGATATCTCTTGCAGTATAGCGCCCGGAGCGGTCATGGTCATCCCAGTTCTCTGAGGCCATAAGTCCGGGAACAAATACAAGGCAGAGCAGGGAAATCATTAAGGCTGAGACCGGATTCCGGAATTTCCTGCCCAACGATTCAATAAGGGCCAGAACTCCAAGTCCGATCCATATGCTGAAAGCATAAAATGAACCTGCATATGCATAATCCCGCTCCCTGGGCTGAAGCGGTGTCTGATTCAAATAAACCACAATGGCGATTCCCGTAAAGATGAACAACAGTGTGATGATCCAGAAATTATGCCGGTTCTTCTGATATTGAAACATGAATCCGATAATTCCAAGAATCAGGGGCAGGAAGTAATAGGTATTTCTGGAAGGTGCATTTTTTTCATTCCGGGGAAGGTTTTTCTGAGATCCGATCCTCATTTGATCAACAAAATCAATCCCACTGATCCACTTTCCATTAAGGGGACCACCATCAGCCTGGATGTCATTCTGCCTTCCCGCAAAATTCCAGAAAAAATAACGGAAATACATATGTCCGAGCTGATAGGTAAAAAAGAACCTGAGATTGTTGATAAATCCCGGTGGATTTCGCGGTGATGATCTGTCATACAAAATATCACCATTGTCGTTTCTCTGAATTTCGCCGTTTGCATCACGCCTGGGTTCGTACATATCACCTTCCTTAAGTCCTCCCCAATCCAGATACACCTCTATGTGTTCACTTTGAGTACTGTACATTCTGGGAAAAAATGCCTGGAATTCCGGGTCATCATATTCATAGGACTGGCCATAACTGGTAATTTCATAACGGTCACCGACCGGGGAATAAAATGGTCTTCCCTGTTTGATCCCCACCGGTCGGGCATTGAAACAGGAACCTTTTATCAGAGGCCTGTCGCCGTATTGTTCCCGGTTGATATAGGACAGCAGTGAAAAAGCTGTTTCAGGATCGTTTTCATCCAGAGGGGGATCAGCAAGAGAACGTATCATGATCATGGCGTAAGAGGAATATCCGATGATGATCACGGCTGTGCAGGTCAATATGGTGTTAAACAACACCTTTTTTCTCATGTATGTTTTCCAGATTCCATATGCGAGTGCACCGGCCAAAAGGATGATATAGATCAAAATGCCTGAATTGAAGGGCATTCCGAAACCGTTTACAAAAATAAGCTCAAATCTTGAGGCAAGCCAGATAATCCCCGGAATGACTGCATACATTATTGTCCCCAGTATCAGTGCTGAAAGGGTGAGTGCGATGAAAATGCCACGGGAAGACACAGGGTATTTCCTGTAATATACAACCATTACTATCGCCGGTATGGCAAGAAGGTTCAGGAGATGCACCCCGATAGACAATCCCATCAGGAAGGCGATCAGAACAAGCCATCGATTCGCATACTTTTCATCTGCCATGTTTTCCCATTTCAGAATTGCCCAGAAAACAACTGCCGTAAAAAGCGATGAGCTGGCATATACCTCGCCTTCAACGGCCGAAAACCAGAAAGTGTCTGAAAAAGTATACGCCAGAGAGCCCACCAGCCCGCTTCCCAGAATAATGATCAGATCAAATGCTGAATATTTTCCTGAAACGGACCGGGGACCTGCTGCAGTATCGTTTCGTGACTGGATCATTCTTGCGGCCAGATGGGTGATGGTCCAGTAGAGAAACATAATTGTCAGTGCACTTGCAATGGCTGAAAAAGAATTAACCATCATGGCCACCTTATCGGCATGATTCCCGGCAAATAAAGAAAAAATTCGGGCTACCATCAGATAAAGCGGCGCTCCAGGGGGATGACCAACCTGTAATTTATATGAACAAGCTATAAATTCACCACAATCCCAAAGGCTTACGGTTGGCTCAAGGGTAAGAATGTAAACAATTGCAGCAATTAAGAAAACGATCCATCCCAACAGGTTGTTTACGACATTGAAATTTTTCATTTCAGGAATTTTACTTGATCTTTTACAAAGCATTAAACCAGCGCTGACCGGGATAAAAAATCATCTGGTTGAAGCATGAATATGTTATGAATTTAGGCTAAATTGAAAGCCTAAAAATAGCAATAAAGTAAATATATGAAAAAAGAAGAAGGCTTTGTATTTTCAACAAATCCTGATTTCAGATATGAGGATGAAACACAACATGAAACAGAAACTCTTCCGCTAAACAGGCAATTACTGAGAATTTGGATCGATTCAAAAGGACGAAAAGGGAAAACCGTTACGATCGTAAAAGGATTTGTTGGCAGAAAGGATGATCTGGAAAACCTGGCAAAAGAATTAAAGACCAGATGTGGTTCCGGAGGATCCGTGAAAAACGGGGAAATACTGATTCAGGGCAATTTCAGGGATAGAATTCTTGAATATCTGTCAGAAAGGGGATATCGCGTAAAGAAGGCAGGAGGATAATGTGCATAAGAACGGGGGGTCTGAATAAAAACCAGAAGGATATTGATTTTATGATGCTCTAAACGATTGAAATTTTTGAGGCAGACAATTCCTGTGGCCGTATAAGATATCTCCAGGGCATGCTTTTCCAGGGCTCGGAAGCGTAATCGATACCGATCCGGAATGTTTGTATAAACCGATGTTTTACCGGACTCTCTTCCAACCATAAAGTGTCTGACATGACAAGGTCTTCTCCATAAAAACCCTTATCGATTTCAAGGGCCCTGGTAAGTTTACCCGGACCGTCATATCCTGTTATGCCCCTTATTAGTACCGCTTGCGGAGTGCCTGCAGCACCTGCAACGATATTGAGCATCCAGTACATACCGTATACCAGATATACATATACTTTACCGCCTGCATCATACATAATTGCGTTTCTGCTGGTCAGGCCAAAGCGGGCATGACAAGCCTGATCTTCTTCTCCCCTGTAAGCCTCGACCTCGGTAATCAGATAGCGGGATGAATTTATCCCTTTATTTCTCACAAGAATAGTTCCAATAAGATCAGGTGCAACTTCAAGCACATCCCTGCAATAAAATTCCCTGGTAAACCTCATGGCAGAACCTATAAGATCAGCATGGCATCCCCATAAGTTCCGAATCGGTATTTTTCTTTTATGGCTATCTTATAGGATTCAAACAGCAGATCATAACCTGCAAACGCAGAAACCATCATCAACAGGGTGGACAAGGGCAGGTGAAAATTGGAAACCATGCTAGTGGGTACACTGAATTCATAAGGGGGAAAAATAAACTTGTTGGTCCAGCCGTCGTAAGGTTTCAGGTAACCGGCAGTAGAGACCGAGCTTTCCAGTGTGCGGAGGACGGTTGTCCCTATGGCACAAATTTGATTGTGGTTGTCTTTTGCAGTATTGACTATTTGCGATGCATCTACTCCAATGATAATTCTTTCCGAATCCATTTTGTGTTTTGTAAGATCTTCCACATCGACTGTTCTGAAATTTCCGAGGCCGACATGCAAAGTGATTTCGGCAAAATGAACTCCTTTGATTTCCAGTCTTTTCAAGAGTTCACGGCTGAAATGCAATCCGGCAGTTGGTGCAGCTACAGCTCCTTCATGCTTGGCAAAAATCGTCTGATAACGTTCACGGTCCTCCGGTTGCACAGCCCTTTTGATAAATTTGGGTAAAGGAGTTTCACCAAGCCTGAAAAGGGTTTTCTTGAAATCTTCATAATCGCCGTCAAAAAGAAATCTTAAGGTTCTGCCCCGTGATGTTGTATTATCAATTACTTCAGCAACGAGGGTTTCGTCATCATCTCCAAAATAAAGTTTGTTCCCGATCCGGATCTTGCGTGCGGGATCAACAAGAACGTCCCACAGCCTTTGTTCCCGGTTAAGTTCCCTTAAGAGAAATACTTCTATTTCAGCCCCTGTTTTTTCTTTATTGCCGTATAGTCTGGCAGGAAATACTTTCGTGTTATTGACCACCATAACGTCTCCTTCCTTAAAATAGTTGAGGATATCTTTGAAAATATGATGTTCGATATTTCCTGTTTTACGATCAACGACCATAAGCTTTGATTCATCGCGTTTATCAACAGGATATTTTGCAATGAGGTCATCCGGCAGGTTATACTTATATTGTGAAAGTTTCATAGAAAATAAATTGAATCAAATAAACCTTAAGTATACGTATTATTAGAAAAAAGGTTACAAAAGAACCAAATTTCTTTCAAATTCTTCTATATTCAGAGCATCTTTCAGTTCGAATTTTCCTATTCTAATCCTGATAAGTTCCAGAATGTGCGCTCCTGAAGAGAGCAGAGCTCCAATGTCGCGGGCAAGGGATCTGATATAAGTTCCCTTGCCGCAAATTACCCGGATCTCTAATACGGGGAGATCAAAAGAAACTAAGGATATGTCATGAACAAGCACTTCCTTTATCCGGAGTTCAATTTTTTCTCCCTTACGGGCAAAAAGGTATGCTCTTTTGCCATTTACAAATTTGGCTGAATATTGAGGGGGATACTGCATCTGCCTTCCGGTCAGAGTTCTTAATGCCGATTCAATGGTTTTTCGGGTGATGTGTGCTGTGGGGTAATAATGATCAATTTCTGTTTCGAGATCAAAAGATGGCGTTGTTGCTCCGAGAAAGATTTTTGCATGATACTCCTTTTGATCTGCCTGATATATTTCGATATTCCTGGTTTCCTTTCCGGTGCATATGATCAATAATCCGGAAGCAAGCGGATCTAAAGTCCCTGCATGTCCTACTTTTAGTTTTTTAATATTCAGCTGAAACTTAATGATATTCCTTACTTTACGGACAAGGTCAAAGGAAGTCCAGTAAAGAGGTTTATTAAACAACAGAACCTTACCTTCAACAAATTCTTTATTAGGTTGGTCCGCAGTCATTTATTATCCGGTAATTGAATATGAAAAATCGAGAAAAAAACCCGCATAGGCATTCGAGCATTGAATACTGAACAGGAATACCATTGCCATCAATGCAGAATCTTACAAAGACAAGTTATTTGTCATTCGCGGGTTTCTTCATTATCGCCCAAATCTCGAAGGCAAAACCCAGCAATACAATAATAGGAGCAATGGTAATCCGGCGGAAGCTGAAAATTTCATCCTTATTGAACAGATTCGGATCATCTGATTTACCGCCGATCATCAGAAGAAATCCGATTACAATAATGACAAAACCGACAATAAGATAAACATAATTTTCTTTTGCCAGTGCAAATCCTGAATTATCAGCTTCTTCTTTCTTTTTTATCATTTGGACTGAATTAAGTGTACAAGTTATCGGTTTTAATATGTAAAAATTTATTTACTGATAACAAAGTAGAAAACAGAGTGATAATAATTCCAATTGCAAGTATGGACACAAATAAAATAAATAATAATCTGTAATCCACAAAATTGAACATGTCTTCAATTTGTTTTTCAGCAAGATACAGGATAAGGACGAGTATAACAAATGCGATGAGAGCTGCAATCATTCCCTGTATAATACCCTTAAGGACAAATGGTCTTCTGATGTAACCCGACTGGGCTCCGACCAGCTGCATGGTTCTGATAATAAATCTCTTTGAATAGACAGAAAGACGTATTGTGTTGTTAATCAGAGTAATTGAGATCAGGCAAAGCAAAATGCTGAAGATAAGGATGGTCAGACTGATTTTGTGAATATTTGTATTTACCGCGTAAATAAGATCTTTTTGGTAGGCCACATCAGCAACCTGCCCGAATGAACGGATCTCTGCTTCAATAATTGCAATGCTGTCAGGATTGGCATAACTTGCACGCAGTCTGACATCAATAGCTGAGGGCAGTGGATTATAACCAAGAAACTCCACAAAGTCTTCCCCCAGTTCTTTCTGAAAATCCT
The DNA here is from genome assembly GCA_016935615.1 of Bacteroidales bacterium. GTDB lineage: Bacteria > Bacteroidota > Bacteroidia > Bacteroidales > UBA10428 > UBA10428. The sequence goes on along the minus strand of JAFGQO010000051.1, from coordinate 1,371 downwards.
TTGCAGCCTGTTCCCTGGTTATATAAAATGTTTCCCTCACATAATTTTTTGCATCCAGGGTTTTTTGAAGGTTTAATATATCCACTTCACGGGCATCGTTTTGCAAAAACACAGAAAATCCGATATTTTCCTTGACATATACGGAGAGTTTGTTGGAATTGAGCAGAAGTGCGCCGATCAATCCCAGTAAAAACAAAACAAGGGTAATACTGACCAATGATGTTAAATAGGATGCAGTCAGTTGTCTTCGTGTAATGGTGTCCTTCATGGGTACGTTGATGGTTTTGAGCTGTTATTCCACAAATTCAACCCAACCATGTTGATCAGGCTCATCCCCGAACTGAATGGAAACCAGTTTATGATATAAGCGGGTTGAAACTGGCCCCGGCTTTCCATCCTTGCAATAATTGTATATCAGATTTGTTTCCGGATCAACAATTTTTCTTATGGGTGTGATGACTGCCGCAGTTCCGCAGGCACCTGTTTCTTCAAAAGAAGGCAGTTCGTCAAGCGGCACAGGTCTTTGTTCCACTTTCATCCCCATATCTTTACTGAGTTCCTGTAAGCTCAAATTGGTAATGGACCGGAGTATGGATTTTGAAGCAGGAGTTATGTAACAATTGTTCTTTATGCCAAAAAAATTGGCCGGACCTGCTTCATCAACGTATTTTTTCTCTTTCGGATCGAGATACAGCGTGGTTGAAAATCCATTTTTATGGGCTTCTTCAAGGGAGATTAAACTGGCAGCATAATTGCCTCCTACCTTAAAGGATCCTGTTCCCAGAGGTGCAGCACGATCGTAATTCCGGCAGATCATAATATCAACAGGTTTAAAACCTTCTTTGAAATAAGGGCCGACCGGAGTGACGAAAACCATAAAGAGATATTCTTTCGATGGTTTGACTCCGATTTCAGCACCAAATCCGACAAGCAAGGGTCTGATATAAAGTGAAGCGCCGAATCCGTATGGTGGGACATAATGTTTGTTGAGTCTTACGGCGGTAAATATCGCTTCTTTGAATATTCTTTTTGGAACAGGTTCCATTTTAATGCCAAGGGCAGTATCATGCATTCTCTGGGCATTGTCTTCCCATCTGAAAATTCTTATCTTATTGTCTTTACCTCTGAAGGCTTTCAATCCTTCGAAAGCTTCCTGTCCGTAATGAAGACAGGTTGCAGCCATATGCATATTAAGATATTCTGAATCGGAGACCTGAAGATCGCCCCAACTGCCGTTTTTGTAAATATAACGTACGTTATAGTCGGTTTTTATATAGCTGAAGGGCAAGTTTTTCCAATCAAGGTTTTTCATAAATGGGGTTTACTTATCCGATCCCAAATGTAAATAATTTGAATCTTCCATACAATCTG